>CAJXJP010000026.1 GCA_913055215.1 uncultured Candidatus Altimarinota bacterium
TCAATAAAAAAATCCGAATAAATTCGGATTTTTTTATTTTAACCATGTCATCACAAATTCATTATTCTCTGTAAAAGAACATTTTTGTTCTTTTATAATTTTAAATCATTGTGAGGAATAAAATTCAACTGAATTTTTATTTTGAGAATAAACAGTCAGTTTTAATTCAGAATATTTATTTTTTATAAAATTTAATAATTGTTTTCATATTCCCTTTCATTGGTATTTATGATTTACAAAAATTGCAGCGATAGCTCATTCATAATATGAAATAAATCCTATTATTTTCTCATTTTCTTCAAAAATATATGTTTCACTTGCTGGAATATATATTTTTTTCATATCTTCTGTCTGAGAATTCCAAAAATCTCTATTGATAAAATCATGAGAAATATATGAGCATTCTAACCAAATATTGATAACTTCTTCAATATCACTTTGATTGAATTTTCTTATCATTATTATTTTAAATTTATTTTCTAATAATTCTTAAATTTTTCTTTCCTTTTTGAATAAGTAATGCACCATTTTCTAGGAAATCTTCTGAAAAATCATATTTTGAATCAGATATTTTATTTCCATTAATAGAAATTGCTCCAGAAGAAACTGCATTTCTTGCTTCAGAATTTGATTTTGCTAATCCTGATCAAACAATAATATCAAACAATGTTTTTTCATGCATTGTATTTGACCAATATACCCCTCCCATAGCATTTTGATACGTTTCAAGATCTTCTGTTGATAGTTGTGCAAGCTCTGCGACTTTATCTCATCCACCAAACATAAATCATGTGATTTGTTCAGCTAATTCAGCTTCACGAGTTCCATGGATAATTTCAACCACCTTGAATGCAAGTAGTTTTTGTCCAGCTCTTTCTTCAGGTTTTAGCATATGATCAGCAACAATTGTATCAATTTCTTCTGTTTCTATCAGCGTTAACATTTTTAGGAAACGAGAAATATCTTCATCTGCAGTATTCATAAAGTATTGGTAAATGAAGTATGGAGATGTTTTTCTTTTATTTAAAAACATTGCATTTCCTTCTGATTTCCCGAACTTTTTCCCTGATGAATCTGTAATAAGTGGCCAAGTTAATGCAAATGAGTCTGCATCATATTTTTTTCTAATTAATTCAGTTCCAGTAACAAGATTTCCCCATTGGTCTTGTCCCCCAATTTGTAAAATAACATTTTTTTCTGTAAATAATCTACAAGCATCATATCCTTGTAAAAGTTGGTAAGAAAATTCTGTATATGAAATTGATTGACTTGGATCTTCAATTCTCTTTTTTACTGTATCTTTCCCCATCATAACATTTACTGTCATATATTTCCCAACTTCTCTTAAGAAATCTAAGAAATTCATGTTTTCATAAAATACTTTATTATTTATGAATTCAACTTTTAGATCATCTCCTGTGAAATCTTTCATATTTGCTGCAATTTCTGAAATTTGTTGAGAAATTGCTTCTTGGTTTTTGTCTAATGCTTCCATTCCAAGAAATTCTCTTTCAGAATTTTTTCATCCTGGATCACCGATCATCCCAGTTGCTCCCCCAGTTAATGCTGTATAGGTATTTCCCCTTCTCATGATATGTGTTGCTACCATGAACCCGATAAAATTCCCTAAGTGAAGAGAATCCGCAGTTGGATCAAACCCACAATAAAAATCAGATTTTCCATCATCGATTAAAGCAAATACATCATCATTTGTATTTTGGTATAATAATCCTCTATCTTCTAACTCTTGTTTTATTGGTTTCATTATCTTCGTGTTTAATTTCTAAAATAACTTTCCCTTATCATAAAGAAGAAATACTTTAAATCAACAAAAAAAGCTGATAAAATCAGCTTTTTTTTATTGTTCTAAATATTGAACATATTTTTCATAATCGAGTTTCTTTTGTTCATATTCTTTAATGAAGTTTACTCATTCAATTATTTTTTCACATTTATCTTTGTCTCCAAAGCTAAATACATCACAAGTTGCATCAGAACTTAAGACAACTCCTATTTTACAATCAAATATTTCTTCTTTATCAGAATATGCTTTTTTACAAATCGCATCATCTCCTTTTTCAATTCCTTTATTTAATTCTTTTTTAGATATTTTTATTTCATCATCCACTGAAACTCATTTTTCTGTAATAATATTTGATTTTTTCAATTGAAAACAAATTGATTCTAAGTCATCATTTTTTAATGAAGGACATCAAAAATTATTTAATTCAGCTTTACTCATTTCAAAAAGTTCTTCTCTTTTTTCAGCGAAATCCATTACTTCAACAGAAATAATATTATTTTCTATTTTTTCTACTGGATCTTTTTTTTCCGGAGTAGTTATTTCAACATTTTTGTCTGATTGATTATTTTCAATTTCTGTTGGCTGTACTTCTTCAGATTCTATTACTTCATTATTTGAACATGATGTAATAAAGAAAAAACAAAGCGCTATTATAAATATTTTTTTCATGTAATTATCTTAAATTTACTAAAGTAGTTACTTCTTTATATTCAACTTGAATATTAAATGTAGAAAATGGAATAGTATCTCCTCTACATCCATCTCTTAAATCATGCCGGCGAATATATGATCCATCAGTATAATTCGTATTTCCAAATCTTACTGATTTTATAATTTTTCCATCTTTTTCATATAATTCACGAGCCATAGCCCAAGTTAATCTATACATACTTGTATAATGAACTCCTCCCCAATACCAACTACCATTATGTCCCCATGCACCTTTAGCTAATTTTAATTGTTTTACATTCGCATTAGATAGATTTGAACAATAACTCCCTAAACCTCCATCTTGAGCTACTCTTACCGCTTGAGCTCTACTTCTTCCTGATGGGTATTTTGCAATTTTTAAATCTGGATGAGTAACGGTATTTTCTCTATAATATTTTCCGTTAACAAAAAAGCTCCCTTTAATATTTACTCCTGATGATCATTCTAGTGTAAGTCTGTTATTTCATTCAAATTCACCAATTTTTACCCCTAATGGGCCACCAAATTTAATTACATTTTTTTGTCTTTCAGAATAATTAGAACTGTCTCATAATTGTAGCGTTCCTTTTTTCATTTGATCTCATACTAATTTTACCGCAAATGGATCTACCTCTGCCGCAGTAATATCATTTTCAAATTGACTTAATTTGGTAGGAATTACTCCTGTTTTTAAGTCTTCTGTCAGAATAGTACCATTTTTAATATCGATTGACTCGATAGTTTCATTTTTAATATTTCATGAAATTATAGTATTGTCTTTAATATCTTCAGCTAAAATAGTTGTATTTTTGATATCAGCAGTAGTAATAGTTCCATCTTTTAAATCAATTGATTCTACCGTTCCATTTTTAATATCTCTTGATTCGATAGTCTCATTTTTAATATCCATTCATTGAAGCGTATCGTTTTCAATTTCTGATGAATCAATCGTATTTTGTTTAATACTATCTCCTTTTAAAAAATAATTACTGCTAATTTTTTCAAAAAGTGATCCTAGTGTTCATGATTGTGTTGTTGCTGCATAGATAGTTGATGAAGTAGCAAAAATTCAAACAATTAATCATATGATTATATTTCTAGAAAGGTGTTTCATAATTATTTATTTATTTGTAAAATTTTAGGTTGAATATTTCAAATATTAGGATTAAATTCAACAATTAATGGATTTTTTTTATCGCTTGATCTAAGACCAGACTCCTCTGAATCAGTCACATAACAATTTTTTCTCCCTGCCCAGGCTTTATTTAAGAAGTCTCATCTTCCATTAATTGGAGCAAGTTTTTCGCCGTTATCACATATTTTTAATGCTTTTCATAAATCCAGATTAAATGTTCTTAAGTTTCATAAATCATAGATATTTGTGAGAGAAACTGGACTATATGAAGAATTTTCATAATAATCTGCACCATATGGAACTATATCAGAACCAACTGTATTTGAAGATAAAATCGAACCATAAACTAATAATTGTTTTCTGAGATTATTTTTCATTGTAGGATTTGAAATATCTTGCAAATTATTTCCTTTTAAACTCAGAATACTCCCATCAGCAATAATTACTGCATCAATATTTGTAACATCTGGATGAATATAAATATTTCATCATTTTCCTGATTGACCTTTTTTTGATACTAATATCAGTAAATCTTTCGAATCATTTCTGTTACTCAGATTAGCATTAATAAAAATATTTCATTCATTAACAATAACTAGATTTTTTCAGGCAATTTTTGTTATTCCATCTGGATTAGATCCTATTTCTAAATTTTTTCATTTATTTATATAATCATTTCCATTTAATTTTAGAGTCTCAGATTTTCAAGAAAAATCATAAACATATTTTTTTTCTTCGCTTGTTCCTCATATAAAATGTGAATTAAAGTTAAACGATGAAGTAATTAATTTTCATTTCGCTTTAAACTCATTAATAATTTTATAAATATTTTTGTTTATATCTCTTTTAACATATGTTTGAACAGAATCAGCTAGATAAATATCTTCAATATTATCATCTCACCTAGTTAGAATAGAATCTGTTGTATCATTTGTTTTATCAAGATTAGCAATTCCTGAAATAGCAATTTCCTGTTTTCCAAAAACATCTCATTTTGCAATTTGTCATAATTCTCATATTTCTTTATTTCCGAGAGTTTCTGAATCAAATAAAATATATGTATATTGATTTGAACAAAAATAAGAGTTACTTTTTACTGACATTTTTCACCAATGTGGCGAAGTAATTTCACCCGTAACTTCATATACTTCTAATGAATCATCACAACCAGCTTGTGTCGGTGAATTTGATAGAAAACTCAACTCTAATGAGTTAATTATAAAGTCTCCATATAAATTACTTTGAATCATTCCATCTATTGTTCCACGTTTTCACGATTTATAAGCATTACTTCTCGAATCCTCGATAATTAAGTCTCAAACAATTTTCCAATTATCATTTGCTGTACTTGAACTTCATACATGAGCATCCCAATTATTTCATTCTTTTATGAAAAAATTTTGTCAACTAGCAATCGCTCAACAAATAATAAAAAACAAAATAGTCGTGATAAAGATATAAATTGTATTTTTTATACGCATAACTTTATATGTTATATAACTATATACGTTGAATTTTAAAAAAAAACTTTAAATATACAAGAAAAAATAGCGATTCCATCAAAAAATCATTGAATTATTATCAAAAGTATCAAAAGTAGGAAAAAGTATTGATTTTTCGCTTAAATTTGTTATTTTTAAGAGTATATATTAAATTAGGTAAAGAATATGATTTTAGGGACAAGAGAAGAATGGTGAAAAATTATGCCTGCAGATATGTGACATAGCCAATGTGTTTTTTGTCAACCAGATATCACTCCTCTATTAAAAGAATTTGATCATTGGTATATTTGTAGAAATAAATATCCCTACTTATGATTCAAAGACAATTTATTAATAATTCCTAAAAAACATAGAAAATATACCTATGAGCTCAGTCCAGAAGAATTTGCAGAATTTCCAAAATTAGAACAGTTTATGAACGAATATTATGGAGAAAAAGAATATTTTTCTTTCATAAGACAAAGCTGTAAATGAAGAAGCCTAGAACATCTTCATTATCACTATCTCCCTTGATTCCTCAGTGGAAAAGATATGGAATATATTTTACAACAAAACCAAATCTCTTCATGAAAACATTAGAAATCTCAAAAATTTTTTGATCAAAGTGTAGAGCCAAAATTCTAGAAAAGTTTTTTTTAGAATATGAATCAGGTAATAACAAAGGTTTTCATATGAGAGGTATTGCTCGTGAACTTGATGAGCAAATTAACTCTGTAAAAAGAGAACTTGATAACCTTACAGAACTTGGTTTATTAAAACACAAAACTGAATTAAAAAAGAAAATTTTTTACTTAAATCCAAAATTTATATTATTGGATGAATTTATTGGAGTTTTTATAAAAGTATATAACCCAATGGATAAAGTAAAAGAATACTTTAAAGAAAAACAAGATCTTGAACTTATTATCATCAATGAATCTATAAAATATAAACTCATTAAAACTGGGAAAAATATTTTAGATATTTTCTTAATTTGAGAAATAGATAAAGACGATTTTAATGAATTCTTAGCAAATGTTTTCTACGGAAGAAAAGTAAAATATGCTATTATATCTGCTGAAGATTTTTATCATAGACTTGAATTTGGGGATAAGCTCATCAAAAATATTCTGACTGAACATGGAAATATCTATGTAAGAGACAATTTAAAAATCAAACAAAAACTTGATATTGAAAGTTAAGAGTAAAACTTCAGAGTTTTTCTCTTTTCTTATTTATTTATAATTATTTTATGAAAAATATTTTTCCGATTTTAGTAATAATTTATGTTTTAGAATTTATTATTTTAGGAATTGCTCCTTTCGACAGGGCTACATGGATTGCAGAAAATCTTCCAATGGTCCTAATAGTTTTAGGATTAGTTCTTACATATAAGAAATTTAAATTCTCAAATCTTTCATATATTTTTATGTTTGTTTTAATTTACTTACATACTATTTGAGGGCATTACACTTTTGCAAATGTTCCATTTTGATTTATTACAGATATGTTTGGTTTTGAAAGAAATCATTTTGATAGAATTGCACATTTTTCAGTTGGATTTTATGCATATCCATTAGCAGAAATTCTTGTTCGTCATTATAAAGTAAAACATAATTTTATAATCTACTTCTTCCCTCTTTGTTTCATTGCAGCCGTTGCTGGTATATATGAAGTCATTGAATGGATTTATGCAGATTTTTCAGCCCCTGAAGCATGATTAGCCTTCCTATGATCTCAATGAGATATATGGGATGCACAAAAAGATATCTTAGCAGACACACTTGGTGCGGTCTTCTCACTTAGCATTTTTGCTTTATTCAACAAAAAAGACAAACAATAGTTTGTCTTTTTTTTATTTTTTAAATAATTATCTTATTTCAAATCATTTGAATATTTTAAAACAAGTTCCATCATTACTTTTTTCAGTATTTCGTGAATAACATATTTTTTGATTATCAGAATCTTCTCTATCATAAAACCATTTTTTATAAAAAGGCTGAGTGAATAAAATAAGAATTAAACTTAATACAATTCAATATTTTATAATTTTAAGAGACAGAACATCTGTTTTCCAAATAAGCATTAATAATATAAATATAGGAAACATATACATAATGGTAATTCCTTTTGGTCATCCTGGTCAAATCAATCCATAATAGACCAATAACCCTAATCAAAAAAATATTCCTATTAAAATGTGTTTAATTTCTTGCTTAATTTTAACGTCTGAAAATCATAAAACTAATGGGTAAACAAACATGAATATTGGAGATAATAAATATGTCCATGAAAAGTATTTGGCATTTTCTCAAATTATGACTTTATTTAATTTAAAATTTTTTGATATAGTTAATCCTATAGAATACAGAATAATAAAATAGCATAGCAAATATAAAAACACAAATATCGTGAATAAAATTCCTAACTTTGGTTCAGATTTGTTGGAAAAAATTCAACTAAACATATCAAATAAATATATCCATACTTCTGAGTATGTTTGATATGTGCCAATTCAACTCATCATTAATTCTGTAAAAGTACTCATTTTTGATACATATTTTAAAATAAATTATATTTATTATCTCTCATATATTTTTTTAAATTAAATCCCGAATATATCATAATACAGGATTTATTCTGATTAAAATTTTGATAACAAATTTCTTCTAATTTTGCAAGCTGAGATTTATATATAGGTTGTGTAAAAAATAAGATTAACACGATTGTCACACATACTTTTTTGATAGTCCCAAAATAATGTTTTTTGGGTTTCCATAAAAAAAGCATTAATAGTATATATGGAAAAAATATCAACATGGAAATATCTCCTCTAAACTGATTATCATAAAACAAGTAGTCGAGATATGTCGTTATGAAAAACACAAAAACTCAAATTTTTATATGAAGAGCTTCTTTTTTAATATTTATTTTACACAATCATAAAAAAATTGGGTAAATAAGGTATCACAATGGAAAAAATAAAAATACCCAAGAAAAATATTTAAAATTATCAGATGAAAAATTTATTTTATATTTAGGATCTCTATGGAAAAGTTTTATAACTCCTATCACGAAATAATAGACAAAAACCATTGAAAATAGCACACTGATAAAGTTGAATGAAGGTTCATTAATTCAAAAAAGAACATACAAAAATACATCTAATACCTTAGTTGGTATTACATACAGCGCCGATCTATCTAAAATATCAATTAAATCGTATAGTAAGTAAAAATTCATTTAACCACATTAAATACATATATATAAAATATATTATACAACAAAGTAAAATAATCAATATATTATTTCTGTATTAATCTTGAAAAACAAAATCCTTGATAAAGGATTTCAACATGATTTCATCATCTAATTAAAAAAACTCAGACTTTCAGTCTGAGTTTTTTCTTTTTTGCTACATTTTCACTACTCAAATTTTTTCTTCAAATTGTTTATATTTGATTCTATAATACGTAAGTATTCAAACCATCGCTGCATTATCCATACAATAAACGAGCTTTGCCGGAAACGTAAATTCTAATTTTTCTTTTTTACAAAGTTTCGAAATTTCATCTTTCAGTCTATTATTTGCACTTACTCACCCTGCCAGCATAACTGTTTTTAGATTTTTTTCACGGGCAGCTTGAACTAATTTATAAGCAAGAACTTCTGTAATTGCTGATTCAAACTCATATGATATTTCTTTTTTATCTTGCAATGTAAGTTCTCATTTTTCTTTTATTCTTTTATCTACTTCTCTTTTTACTGAACTTTTTAATCATGAAAATGAAAAATTATGTTCTTTTTTTACGAGCCAAACTCTTGGAAATAATGTCTTTTCTAAATGTTTTTCTTGAGATGATTTTTCAGAATGTAAAACCCCTCATTGAGCTTTGAGTTCTTCTTCGTACTCGGCAGAAAGTTTCGAAATAATTGGTCCACCAGGATATCCAAGCCCCATCATTTTTGCAACTTTATCAAATGCTTCTCATCCAGCATCATCTCATGAACTTCATAATTTTTCTAAATCCCACATATTTTGCATGCAATAAATATCATTGTGTCATCCTGAAACAGTTAAACAAACAAGTGGAAATTGTATATCTTTTTCTTTTCTTTCTAGAAAATTCGCAAATATATGCGCTTCGATATGATTAATAGGAAGAATTGGAATTTTTTTCACAACTGAAATTGTTGAAGCCACTGTAGTTCCGGTTAAAAGCGATGGCAATAATCCCGGATTCGTAGTTACTCAAATATAATCTATATCATCCAAAGTCATATTTGCATCATCTAAAGTTTTTTGCAGCACCTCAAAAATAACATTTGCATGCTCTCTTGCGGCTACTTCTGGAACTACTCCTCAAGTTTGATTATGAATTTTTATTTGAGAATCTGTATTCATCGCTAATAATGTCTCATTTTTGAAAATAGCAATACTTGTGTCATCACAACTCGTTTCAAATGCCAATATATTCATTTATCTTTTTATAATAATATATATAATTTTGCCCATATTTTATGAAAAATAATTATTTTCGCAAAAAAGAATAATCTTAATACAAAAAAAATTGAAACCTACGGTTTCAATTTTTTTATTTTCTTCTATATAAATAACAAAGATCTCCTCCATTATATAATTTTCTCTTTTTGTACTCTGACAATTTAATAAGATTATCAAAATCTGTATAACCTGTGATTACTCCCCCTTTTAGTTCAGGATTAACTCTAAATAATTTATCTAAATTTTTGTAAATACTATCAATATTTTCTTCTTTTAGACGTTTATCATACGGTGGATTTGTAATAATTGTTCCAGATAATTTATCATTTTGTACTATATCTTTGAAATCTCTTATCGCAAATTCGATTCTTCCTGTTTGACCAGCTCTATCTACATTATCTTTTGCGATACGAATCATTTCTGGATCAATATCTGATGCATAAATTTTATAGTCTCATTCAAATCTTTTTTTTCTTGCTAAAGCTCTTTCTGCTTCAGAAGTTTCCCAGTCTACTAGATTTAGTCATTCAAATGCAAATTTTCTTCTTAGTCCTGGTGCTATATTTCTTGCAATCATAAGTGCCTCAATAGCAAAAGTTCCACTCCCACAAAATGGATCGTAAAAAGCTTCTTTAAATCTCCAGTTTGAAAGAAGAATACAAGCTGCCGCTAAAGATTCTTTGATTGGAGCTTCCCCAGCTTCAGTTCTATACCCTCTCATATGAAGAGCTGCTCCAGAAGTATCTAGTAAAACTCTTACTTTATTATCAATAATAAGAATAAGGATTCACATTTTTTCTAATTCTTTATCTTCATGAACAAATTCATCAGTTCCACCCGTAATTGATTTTACAATTGCTTTTTTCCCAATTCCTTGAATGGTTGGAGTAGCTGTAAGTTCACTACGCATTGAAGTAGCTTTTACAATAATTGGAAAGTCTTTTTTAAAATATTTTTTCCAATGAATGCTGTTTACTAGCTCAAAAAGTGTATCAAAATCTGTTACATTTTCTTGTTCTGCTAATAACATATACATTTTATTCCCAACTCTTGACCAAAAATTAATTCTTGGAATAAGTTCAGGTCCTCCTGAAAACGTCACTAATCTATCTACCACTTCTTCAATTTGACCTCATTGTCTTTCGATCTCTTTCTTCGCAAGAGATTCTACCCCCATAATTGTTGATAATACATATTTTTGCATAAAAATTATTTATTTTTAAAAATTTGTTTGGATTATAGTTATTTTTTGGAAAAAAGCGAATAATAAAAAAGGCTGCAAATGCAGCCTTTTTTTCAATAATATTAATCACGAAAAATTTCAGAAATTTTATTATTAATATAATCTGAGAAATAATAGAATAAAATTAATCCTACCATATTCAGTGAAATCCAAACAAAAGATGGATTCACCCACGAAATGGGCAGTAACGGATCACTTGAGGAAAGGTAAAAAATCAATACTACCCAGACTAAACAATATGCCTGACAAATACATTGATGCTTTCCAAATAACCTGTTATTTTTCTCTATTTCTTCCTTGTTCATTCGCAAAAGCGATAATGAAGATAAGAATAAATATATACTCGCGATTGATAAAACCAAAATTTTGAATATATCAAAAAACTTATAAAAGCATGATAATCCAAAAAATAGGTTTTGAATTAACAAAACAACGAGGTATTTATAGGAAATTTCATCAAACCATTCTTGTTTCTCTTCTGGCACCTTCAATATTTCTGCAATCATTATATTCCCCTTTTTTAATGATTCTCTTTGTGTTAGATACGTTAACTTTATCTATATGAATACCTTTGTCTTTCAAAATAACATTCATCCAAATACTTCCAAAATCGATAATATAAGTAAATGGCAAGATAGTTGCACGCAACGATAAAAATTTCTCGAAATCCATATTCTGGCTTAAATAACTCATATGCTTGATAAGTTATCAATACCAGCATACAAGAAAAAACCATATACACTAATTTCTTCAATAAATTATATCTATAGCACCAAACAGAAAATCTTTTTTGTTTATTTGCTAGGAGACTCATTGAGTCGATAAAAAATATCCAATAATATACTGCAAACAAGCAAAAACTATACTTTAACCCTATATTATCTATTCCCATTATGGAGTAGTTAACATAAGCAAAAATAATCGTTGATATTGCAACTCCTAGTGTTTGGTAGAAAACCTTTTTAAAGTCTTCTGAAAATTGATTATCAACATTAAATATATTATTCAACATATTTTCCCCCTAAATGACAAATGAACTGCATTTATTTATATAAACAAAAAAGAAATAGTCAAACCTATTTCTTTTTTGCAATAAAGTAAACTCTTTCACTTTGAGCGGTAACTTCACCATAATGGTAATCTACTTTTTCAAGAAGTTTAAATCATTGTTCTTTTAACTCTTTTTCTATTTTAGAAATTGGGAATGAATTTTCTTGAACTACTTCTGTTGTTAAATCAAATCTCCCATCTTCAGCCTTTTCATAAATTTTTACTAGCCATTCATATATCCCATTTTTTTTGAACATCTCTAAGCAGACATTATCTTCTCAAAATGTATAAAATTGTGCAAAATCACGAGTGATATTATCAAATTCGTATAGAGTATTTATATCAAATACAAGTAAACCATCTTTTTCTAAATGTTTACTCGCACAAGCAAAAAACTTTTGCCAATCTTCCCATTTTAACAAATGACAAATAGAATTATAATTACATAAAACAACATCAAAAGTTTTCTCTAAATCAAAATCTGTCATATCTCCAAGAATCAATTCTGAGTCTTTTTTCATATTTCCTTTTGCCTTTTTAAGCATATTTTCAGAAATATCTAAACCCGTTACTTGATATCCTCATTTTTGAAACTCCGCTGCAACAGTTCACGTCCCACAAGCCGTTTCTAAAATTGTTTTTGAATTTTCTTTATATTCTTCAATTACATCTTTTGATAAAAATGCTACTTCATCATCCAAAGGGCTATTTATCCCTCTAACAATTTCGTCATAATATTTTAAAAATTTATCGTATGTTTTCATATTTTTAATTAATCAGTATTAGTGTTCTTTATTATTTTTTACAATCATCACAAATTCAATTGAGTAAAAAACTATGATTTTGAATAGTGATATTTTCTCTTTTTTCTAATTGTTTTAATTCATCAGAAAAAAAGCATCAAATATTTATTTTTTTTCCACAATCATTACAAGAAAAATGATGATGATGGTGTTTATGAAGTGAATATCTTTTTTCTCAGTTTTTATCAAAATCTTCGATTATTTCACAAGCTTTTAACAACTTTTCAATATTTCTATATACTGTTGTCTTATCCATTTGAGTTGAAAGTATTTCAAAAATTTGAGTAGTAGTTATTCAACAGTGTTTATTTGAAATTATTTCTAATATTTTATCTTTATTTGTCATAAAAATTTTATTTATTAATAGTTTTTTCTTATTTAAAAGTAAAGAAAGAATAATTAGTTTTTGATTTTTTCTATGAAATCTACTAAATCTTTTTTTACTCTTGCTGTTAATTGCATTTTTTTATCTCTTTTGTAATGAAAAAATTCAATTTTCCAAGCATGTAGAGCTTGTCTCGTTAATCCATAATTTCTTGAGAAAAATGCATTCATTCTCTTATCTCAGTATGATTTATCTCATAGTAATGGATTTCATAATGATGCCATATGAACTCTAATTTGATGCATTCTTCCTGTTTCAATTTGAACGGCAACTTCAGAGATAATGATATCTCCTTGAGGTCCATTGATTGTATGTTCCGCTATTTTTTCATAATGAGTAATTGCTGTTTGACCTTTTTCAGAAACTTGAACTTTTGCTTCATTTTTAGCATTTTCTATTCTCAATAAATTTTTCTTTATCGTCCCTGATTCACGTGAAAGTTTTCCTAAAACAACTGCATAATATGTTTTTTTCACTTTTTCATGAGATTTAAAATCATTCACTAATTTAATCAAAATCTCTTTCTTTTTTGCAATCATTAAAATCCCCGAAGTATCTCTATCAATTCTATGAATTAATGATGGTTTAAATGTTAACGAGTGTAATTTATCTCCTAAATAGTCTTGAACTTGCGCAATAACATTAGTTTCCTTTGTTTTATGGTCACCAGGATGAACATTCATTCCTGTGTTTTTGTTGATAATAAATAGATCCGCATCTTCAAAAACAATATCTTTTTTATCAAAAGGAATTCTTTCTCCATCATTTGGCAAAGTATTTGCTTTTACTATTTCTTTTCTCAGTTCTTCGAATTCCTCATCTCTCAGGAAAATCTTTACTTCATCTCCTATTTGTAGTTTATATTCGTTATCTCTTTTTTTAAATTTTCATTCAGATCATTCAAACTTTACTTTAATTTTATCTTTTCTATTAAATTTGAAAATAAGTGTTTTTGCAGCATTTGGCATTAATTTTTTTAGAAATTTATCTAATCTCTGATTAGCGTCATTTTCTGTGATTGTGAATAATTTCATTCATATTTTTTAGCAATAAATTGCCAGAATTATATAAAAATATAAAAAAAATGCAAAAAACAAAAAAATCCCTAAAAATTGGGATTTTTTTATTGAAATACAGCAAAGTCAAAAGCTTCAATTACTGTTTGCTGTTGTACTTTAGCCTTGAGTGATTTTTGATATTCATGTGATTTTCATACTGATTCTAAAGTAGTATATCTTAAAGGGACAGATTTTGGGAATATCGCTTTCCATTCTAAATATGGCATTGATTTTCCATCATTAGTTGTAACCTTATTTACTACTGACATTTTAAGCGTACAAGCTGAGTTCGGATCTTCACAGTGATTATTATAAAACTGTTGGAATGTTATCTCATCTCATGCTAAAGTTTTCCCATCTTTAAACCAGGTATCTGTAAATCTAATAGTACAAGCTGATAAATTCGAAGCATTTGATATACAAATATCATTTGCAAATATTTGTGAATCTTTAGAATTAAGTGTTTCAGCTGGAGAAGTAAGTTGCCAATTGATAACCATATAAGCATGATCTCAAAGAATTTTTTCTTGCGTAGAATCATCTCTATCTAAATTTGGTACTTTTATATAAAATACCATACCTGATAATTCAGTATCCGTCATTCCTGAAAATTTTCTTCATATTTCTAACTGAATTGGCATTCACTCAGCCACTCTATTCCAATCAGTATTAAATTCACTTGTACCTTCTCACGCAGGAGGGAGAATATTTCCTTTTCATTGTATTCCATATACAGATCATTTACGAGTAGCTATAGGAATAGATCATAAAGCAGTTTCAGATGATCATAAAGTAGCTTGACTTTGAACCCGTAGAGCCTCTTCTATTCAGTTATTTGCTTCATAATATGATTTTGAACTATTTTCTACTCAATTTACCGTGCGAGAAAATGGAATCATATATGAAAGAATAAATAATGCGGTTAATGTGAAAACTAAAACTAATCACATTGCCATTATGAGTGAGAATCATTTTTTGTTATTTTTCATTATTTTGAGAAAATATCAGTTAAACTAATGGTCGTAGAGAAATCTAATTGTTTTACTTGTCATTTTATCATCTTTCTCGTTTTCCATGCTGGAAGCACACTATATTGTATTCTTAAATATGGTGCAACGTTAACAGCTGGTGAATCATCTTTCCATGCTAATTTTCTGTCTTTATTCGGAAAAGCATATATAGCAAATTCAGATATGTTAATAGTATCTGGAAATAATGGTACCCAATAATTATTGTTATCAGATCCTGCAATTTTCTTTTCTGCTCAAGCAAAATCTTTATCAATCAACCATGTATCAATAACTCCATCATACTGTGTTGTATCTGAAGTAGCTTCATTATGATCCATCCCCCAGTCTTTTCATGATAGTTTTAAATATTCTATAGTTCCTCTACATGTTCATGTAAATTTATTTGCTGAACCTGTAGCTGCACAAGAAGCTCATCAGTCAGCAGCATCTGTATCAGGAACCCATTTCCAACGGAAGTATGTTCTTCTCTTTTTATCTCAACTAATCAGATAGAGTTCAACCGCATCTGTCCCGTTTGTGAAAACCTCTGGTCCTTCACCTAAATATTCATCATCATCATCTCAAATAATACTAGCCCCTCCATCTTCATTTCAACCATCTCAGTCATGGTTTCAGTTATAATCTATAAATTGGAAACTATATTGTCCGTAGCGTTGTAATTTTCAATTATAATTTACTGATAGCGTATTATGAACTGATAGCGTATTATGACTTGTAACACAGCCATCTGTTCACATAGGTAAAGAGTCTCAACTGATACAATTATAAAATAGGTTTCAAAATGATGAAGTTCCTATTGTTCCTCAATTTCAAAAGTTTCAAAATCAAGTAGCTTTTGCAAAATGTCATTCATTAAAATTTCATCCTCATGAATTATTTCTAACTTTTCTGTTAAAATATTCTTCATAATCGATAAGACCTCATTTTTTTATCATTTCAAATAATCTTTCTGAAAAATAAAAACTTTCTTTTTGCATATCGGTTGCTTGAATCAATTTCACTTTTCAGTAGGTCACAGCTGACCATGCTTGAAATCAGGCTATAAAAACCATAGACACAATAAAAATCCCTACTAAAACTTCTATTAATGTAAATCACTTATTTGTATTTTTTGTTTTATTCATAATTTTTACTTAAAAATATAACGCAATAAATCGCCAAAGAAGGCTGTAATTTTGTATAAACTTGGTTTTTTCCAAAAATATTTTGGCCATTTTCTGAAAATAAAATCTAAAATATCAAAAAAAATATTCTGTTTTATCTTTTTATTTGAAAAAAGCTGAAAAAAAGAACGGAAAAAACTTACAAAGAAACTTGTCAAAAAAGACAGTAAATCAAAAAATTTATTATGAATTATCTTTTTATCAGACATAAAAATGAGTTTTTAACATATTAATTCAAAAAGATTATAAAGCATTTGCAAAAATATCAAATATAATTACAGTTTTGTACAATTTAAAGCTAAAAATTTTTTCTATATGAGTTACAGACAAAGATGAAAACAAAGAAAATTCAAGCAAACCGTTATTCGCGCATTTCAGCTATTTCAATTTAAAAGTGAAAATTTATCATTTGCATGAAAAATAGTTCTTTTTTGAGCTATAGTAATGCTGGCGAGTTTATTTTTCCCATGGGTTATAGACACAGGTGAATCTGGTCTAGAATGGACATCATTTACGACACTTGTTTGAAATTTAGGTTTTCCTTTATTATTTCTATTTTTTGTAATAATTTTTCTTTTATTCTCACAAACGAAAAAAGAAAGATTAAAACTTCATACAAACATCTCATTTCAAAATTATGCTATATTATTAAACATCGGTTTATTTGTAGTATTATCAGGAATCATCTCATTAAGTTTCATTAATGGATTAAAAACTTTTGAAGACACACTTATTTATGGTAACTGAATAATCTTGTCTATTTGTTCAGGTATTATGCTTTGTTATGGGTCAATACTACTAAGAAAAGAATACAAAAATTCAAACATCGAAACCTTCGTTTCAGACACTTGAGAACTAAAAGAAAGAATTATTCCAAAAAACAATATGAAACTCCCATTCTAAAGAAAAGAAATAATTTGACTTTTATTAGAAAACAATTATATCTTATTTATACCCAAATATAAAATAAACTTTAATGGACATGAACACTATTACATTAAATAATAACAGTATTGTTCAATCTTTCTGAAATATTCTGGATTCTCTTTCAGAAAGAGAAAGAACGGTTATTGAAAGAAGAGTTGGACTTGCTGGCGAAAAAGAAACTCTCCAAAATATTGGTGCGTCTTTTAGTCCATCAATTACAAGAGAAAGAGTTAGACAAATTGAAGACTCTGGTATAAAAAAGATTGGTAGAATCGTTAAAACTACTCTTCTTACTCAAATACAAGAGAAAGGAAGAGAATTCTTAGAACTACATGGTGGAGTTCTTTCAAAAGAAAAATTAATTAACATTATTATCAAAGATTTAGCTCTTGAAAAAACTGTTAATTCTGGGATTCTTGAAGTAATTATTCAATCTGATTTTGATATTAAAAAATCAAAACAAAAACTTGGTTGTAAAATTTATTTTTACCTTCCAAATATTTCTAAAAGTACTATTGAAGCTGTCCATAAAGAAGCATTAAAAGTATTAAGAAAGAAAAAAGATGTAATGAATCAAAGTGTTCTTTATGAACAAGTTATTCAAAACTTAAAAGGAAAAGAAAAACTAACTACAACTTTTGTAGATTCTATCCTTGATCTTTTCGAAGATGTAGTAAAAGGTGAAGAAACACTTATTGGGTTAACAAAATGGAAAATACTAAATCCAAAAACACTGAAAGATAAAGCAATTTATGTAATGAAAAAAGAAAAAATGCCTATGCATTTTGTTGATATTTCAAATAAAATTACTGAATACTTAGGTGAAAATGTAAAAATTAATACGATTCATAATGAATTAATCAGAAATGGTGAATTTGTTCTAATCGGGAGAGGTATTTATGCATTAAAAGAATGGGGATTTGTTCCTGGAACAGTTCTAGATGTAATCATGAATGTCCTAGAAAAAAATAATGACCCAATGAATACTGAAGAAATTACAAAAGAAGTATTAAAAACAAGAAACGTAAAACAAACAACTATTTACATGAACTTACAAAACAAATGAGTGATTGAAAGAGTTGGACGTAATTACTATCAATTAAAAAAATAAAAAATCTCGAAATAATTTCGAGATTTTTTTTGTTTTCCTCTTTACATTCTCCCCTGCTTCTATAAACTCTTATCAGTTAGATTATTAAAAAAAGATGAGATGAAAATTTTTGTATTTGATACCGAAACAACTGGTTTTATTAATAAAAAAGAAACCGATTTAACAAAACAACCTAAAATTATTCAGTTTGCAGGAATTATGTGAGAAATTACAAATTGAGTATTTACAGAAGAAAAAAGAGTTGATATTATGATTGATCCAGAAGAACCAATTCCATATGCATCGAGTCAAGTTCACCATATTTACGATATTGATGTAAAATGAAAACCAAAAATGCATGAAGTGATGGATGAGATTATGTCGTATATCAATGAACCTGATATGATTATTGGGCATAATATTGAATATGATCAATGAATGGTGAGACTTGAATTAAAAAGATTGCAACAAGAATATAAGTACAGACCAAAACAAGAATTTTGTACTATGAAAACCACTGTAGATTTTTGTGCTATTCAAGGAAATGGGGCTCGTTTTAAATATCCAAAACTATGAGAACTTCATAAAAAATTATTTGATGAATATTTTGTTTGAGCACATGATGCCCTAACAGATGTAGAAGCAACAGTTCGTTGTTTTGAATCATTAGTTCAAAAACGAGTAATCACTCTCGATGAGAATAAAGAAGAAATTCTTAGTTTATTTTAATTTAAAAAAGAAAATATGTCATATACAGATTTAGTAAATATTGAAGAATTTGAAAAAAGAGAAAATTTTAACATGGAAAGATGAGATGTTGCTTTTTATTGTAAAGACTGTAAAAAATTAGTAGAAACAGAAAGACCAAATCCACAATGATATACATTTTTGTGCAAAATTTGTGAATCTAAAAATGTTGTAATTTGAACAGAAGAGGGATTGAAAAGCAATTATAAATTAAAATAGAAAAAAGTTTTGACTTAGTATATACTTTATATACACTATTTATATACAATATATACATTTACAGATTAATTTGGAAAATATGAACAAACAAGACGCATTAAATAATGCACTTTCAATGATTGAAAAACAATTTGGGAAAGGTTCAATTATGAAACTTGGGGATAAAGATGGAGGAATGAATGTTGAAACAAGTTCATCTGGATCTTTATCATTAGACTTAGCACTTGGTGGATGATATGCAAAAGGGAGAATTGTTGAAATATATGGTCCAGAATCATCAGGGAAAACAACTCTGACTCTTCATGCTATCGCTGAAATTCAAAAAGCAGGATGAACTGCTGCTTTTATTGATGCTGAACATGCACTAGACCCTGAATACGCTAAAAAAGTATGAGTAGATACTGATAACCTTATTGTTGCTCAACCAGATTATGGTGAACAAGCACTTGAAATTGTTGATTCACTTGTAAGATCAGCTGCTATCGACTTAATTATTGTTGATTCTGTTGCTGCCCTTGTTCCAAAAGCAGAAATTGAATGAGATATGGGTGATTCACATATGGGTCTTCAAGCAAGACTTATGAGTCAAGCTCTCAGAAAAATTACTGGTGTTATCAATAAAAGTGGAACAACTGTAATCTTTATTAATCAAATCAGAATGAAGATTGGTGTTATGTTTGGAAGCCCTGAAACAACTACAGGGGGGAACGCTTTAAAATTTTACGCTTCTCAAAGACTTGATATAAGAAGAAAAGCAAAAATTGAAACAGGTACAGCTATGGATAAAGAAGTCCATGGGAACTTAACAAAAGTAAAAGTTATAAAAAATAAAGTAGCTCCTCCATTTAGAGAAGCAGAGTTTGATGTAATGTATAATGAAGGTATTTCTAAAGTAGGTGAAATCCTTGATATAGGAGTACAATTAGAAGTTATCAAAAA
>CAJXJP010000027.1 GCA_913055215.1 uncultured Candidatus Altimarinota bacterium
TTGTGATATTTTTGTAAAAAGTCAAAAAACAATTCAAATGATTGAATTGTTTTTTATTTACAACCAGAATTTTTAAGGAATTCTGCTGTTTTTTTATCCATTGTTTGTAAGTGATCAATGAGCCAAGTCTTAAAAACATCTTCAAAATATTTTTGTAAATTTTCAGGATTTTGTGTACTAATCCATTCTTGTTTATCTTTATTTAATCCCATCAGTGTATTCAAATGAGACATTTTATGTTTTATTAAAGCAGGGGGCTTGTATTAACCATTTTTTCTTCTTCACTTTTAAAATATTGCTTTACATCATCTATAAATATTTCTAATTTCTCAGTAATATATTTTATATCTTTTTCTAAAATGCTGGTATATAAGTCTTCAAGTATTTCAACTTCTTTTGCATGAACTTCATTCATAGAATCGAGTTCTACAAGGATTAATTTTTCTAATAGCACAAAAGAATTAATTTAGTATGATTTAATTACAGTTAGGATTTTTTTTAATTGCGTCGATTATACTATTTAGTTTGTATCATACAAAGATTCAAGAATTTTCTCATTCATTTATATTGTCAGGAATATATCAACTAATTACTCATCATATGCTTAATAATTCTCAAGATTTGAAAATTATTGGTCATCAAGAAAATCATCTATTATTGTGTCCATCCATATAGATAGGACTGTCTTTTCATCCTGGCATTCATGATAGTATTCATTTTTTTACTAAAGGGAAAGGATATCAATTATTAATTTCATTTTCAAATTTAATTCAATATGGAAATCATAAAAAATATATATCTTGTCAGTATATTATACCTCATAATCATAACTTAATTTCATGGCAAGGAGTGATATTTTGTGTGTTAATTTTAAGAGCTATAATGTCTACGTTCTCATTCTCACAAAATATAGGGGTAATATCAATATTTTTCCATTGATTATCATGGAAAATTTCTATACTATCTCATTTTATAATATTTGGAAATACATGTTTTGCTGAAATAATATATTGCTCTCAATTAACCTCAATTGTGAATCATGTTCCTGTTCATTGTCAAAATTTTATTAACAAAATACGTTGAATTATATTTGTTGTAATCATATTATTCTATAATTATATTAAAATAAAAGTTAACCGGAATAACCAGGTTAACTTTTTCTATTAAACTCTTGTATTTTTATCATCAGTTTCAACTTCACCATCAACAACTCCGTCGTCAGCTTTTTGTTCTGCTTCACCAGTTGGTGCTTGTTCAGCTCCTGGTTGAGAATAAAGTTTTTGACCAACTTCCATCATTGTATCTTGAAGTTCTTTATTTGCAGCTTCAAATTCTTCTTTCGAAGCATCAGCTTTTCCTAAAACTTCTTTAACTTTAGTAATTTTTTCTTCAACTTTAGTTTTATCAGCATCATCAATTTTATCAGCATTGTCAGCAATCATTTTTTCTGCTTGTGCAACACCAGAATCAGCATGATTTCTAGCATCAACTAAATCTTTTTTCTTTTTATCTTCTTCTTTTTTTGCTTCTGCTTCTTTTACAAGAGCATCAACTTCAGCTTCATCCATACCAGTTGAACCTTGAATGGTAATATGTTGTTCTTTTCCAGTTCCTTTATCTTTTGCAGTAACTTTTAGAATACCATTTGCATCGATATCAAAATGAACTTCAATTTGTGGAACACCTCTTGGTGCTGGAGCAATCCCGTCTAACATAAATCTCCCTAGAGGTTTATTGTCAGCAGCCATTTCTCTTTCACCTTGAAGAACGTGAATTTCAACACTTGGTTGATTATCAACAGCAGTTGAGAATGTTTCGTTTTTATTTGCAGGAATAGTAGTATTTCTAGAAATCATAGCAGTTCTTACACCACCCATAGTTTCGATCCCAAGAGTTAATGGCGTAACATCTAATAATAATACATCAGTTACATCACCTCCAATAATCCCGGCTTGAATTGCCGCACCCATTGCAACTGATTCATCTGGATTAATACCAGCATTTGGTTTTTTCCCGAAGAATGCTTCTACTTTTGAAGCAACTAATGGAACTCTTGTAGAACCACCAACAAGTAAGATTTGATCTAAATCACTAGCAGAAAGTCCAGCATCAGATAATACTTTTTTACAAGGTGTAAGTGATCTTTCAACTAAGTCTGAAATTAATTCTTCAAATTTAGTTCTTGAAATACTCATCATTAGATTTTTTGGACCAGCAGCATCAACAGTAATATATGGTAAATTAATATCATATGAAGTTGTTGAAGATAATTCTTTTTTCGCTTTTTCAGCTTCATCTCTTACTCTTTGAAGAGCCATTGGGTCGTTTCTTAGGTCAACTCCTTGATCTTTTTTAAATTCATCAATAACGTAATCTAAAATTACTTTATCGAAATCATCACCACCAAGGTGAGTATCACCATTTGTAGAAAGTACTTCAAATGTTCCTTCATCAGATAGTTCTAAGATTGAGATATCAAATGTACCACCACCAAGATCATATACAGCAATTTTTTCATTTTTACCTTTACCAGCACCATATGATAGGGCAGCAGCAGTAGGTTCATTTACGATTCTTTTTACTTCTAAACCAGCAATTTTACCAGCGTTGATAGTTGCTTGTCTTTGGTCATCGTTAAAGTAAGCAGGAACAGTAATTACAGCTTCTGTAACAGTTGATCCTAAGAATTTTTCTGCATCTTCTTTGATTTTCATAAGAACGTGTGAACCAATTTCTTCTGGTCTTACATCTTTTCCATCAAATTTAATAAGTGCTTCACCGTTTGATCCTTTTACAACTTCGTAAGGAACTGATTTAATTTCTTCTTGAACTTCATCAAATTTTCTACCAATAAATCTTTTTGCAGAGAAAATAGTTCCAGCAGGATTTGTAATTGCTTGTCTTTTTGCAGGAGTACCTACGATAATTGTTCCATCTTTATGTGCAACAATAGAAGGAGTTGTTCTATTACCTTCAGCATTTGCAATAACTTTTGCTTCACCACCTTCCATGAAAGAAACACATGAGTTAGTTGTACCTAGATCGATACCAATAATTTTTCCCATAATATATTTTTTTAAAATTTAATATTTTTATTTTTTAATATCCGATTTTTTCCTTCTCTTCGGATGAAGGGAAGGTATCTGTTAAGACGGGTGGGATATTAATTGCATTCCTTTTAATTGATTAAAAAGAATATTTTCGTCATAATTTTATGACATACACTTATTTTATTTAAATATTTTTTTTTGTCAAAAAAAAGTTAGCACAAAAGTTAATCAGGTGCTAAATAGGTGGTTTTATCCCTAAAAATAGACAATAAAAAAATCAGCCTATCTAATTGATAGGCTGAGTAGTTTCCTTTTTTAGCACTTTTCTGAATCTGCTATGCAAATTCAGGATTTTTTCGGAGATAAGTATCGCTGTCGATCTCGGGGGTATTTTGCTGTTCAGTAAGATTGTTATTTCTTGATCGAGCCTTATCAGTGTTCTTTTTCTGGGCTTTGTTCGATTCTTTTGTTTCAATCGCTTTGTTTACAGAGTCTAATGCTGGCTGTATTTGAGCAAATACATCAGATTCATTGATATGCTCACGCCATTTTGTTGTACGAATTAAGTGAAGTTCTCTTGTTGAAAATGCTTCGACTAATTCTTCGTGGCTTTTGAACTCACCATCACGCATTGCTTTTAAAACTTTCTTCTGATCAGTGTTTAGAGTCTTTGACATATATTATTTCCTCTCAATTATTTCATTAGTATTCTTTTCAAAGATGTACTTTCTAGATAAATTGATGATTTATTTATAATTAAAATATAATTTATGTCAAATAAAAAGCCGACACATGAAATGTGCCGGTTACTTTCAATTAGATTAGATCATTTCTATTCGTGACATTGAGCCTTCAACCCGACCATCTGAAAAAGCTACATGTGTAGTAACTTCTGTCAATCGTCCTTTCTTTCGAGCTTGCTTTTCAACTATAGAACAATTATTTCTAAAGTCAGTTGAGCTTGCTTTTCCGTTTGTTTGAGCTTTTGCAATAAGAATATCAGCATTATTTCCAATCATATTTTTCCTTTTTTACATTTTTAATCCTTGACTCCCTTCATGGTTTGTCTTCTCGATAAAAATGTTGAAAGGTTTATAAGGATATTTTAACCTATGTCAAATTTATATTAATGAGATTTGTTATTTTTAAGACAGTATTGAGGAAATTCATTTTTAATGAATAAAAAAAGGATCTCGAAATTATCGAGATCCACTAAGTGTCAATAGTCATTTTAGTTCATTTCTAATGGTTTGTGAAAAAACTGAGATTTATTTTCCAGCTTTAAAAGATTTTGCTTTGTTTCTAGTCGTCGACGAGCGACACGAGAAATGGTATTTGGTATACCTTGAAGGTCTTCAATGGTTTCTATTCCTAAACTGATTAAATCAGCATAAGATAAGATTGCACTTTTATCTTTTAAAATGTTGAAAGTATCTTGACTATTGCAGGTTGATTGCGTAAGCATAAATCCTCCTCTACGTGTTTGATGCTTAATTTGCCTCGGGATTATATGTAAAATGTATCCTATGTCAAAAGACTCTATTTTTTTTGTGTTTATTTTTGCGTATTCTAATTGAATATGTTAATCTTGACCTGATTACTTTTAATACCTTTTATATGGTAAATGTTCAAAAAACTGATATAGATAATGTAACGTCTAATACTGAGATTTCAGAAGAAATTATTGATAAAAAAATAACTATTATGGATATAATTATGGCGTGACCATCAGAAAAAATAGACTTACTTGATCAATATAGATGTTTAATATCTTCAGATGATAATCGTTTATAAGGGAAAGGCGTGATTCTTGCTTTTCTTTTGACAATATCTATAGAATCGATATTCTTTTAGTAGATTAAAAATAACTTTTGAACTATGTTCACACAAATTTTTACATACCTGCTACCCGTTTTCCCTTAATGATAAGGGACTTTTGCAATTGTAAAAATGAAAGCTCTCTTATGATTAAGGGGGCTTTTTGTGTACTTAAATTTAATTAAATAAAATAATAATTATGTTAAAACTAGATAATTTTGCTTTTAAAACTTTAAAAACAAGACCAGTTGTGAGTGATAATGTTTCTACATCTATACTACTACAAGCTGGATTTATTAGACAAACAATGGCGTGAGTTTATAACTATACAACTCTTTGACTAAAAGTTTTAAGAAACATTGAAAATATAGTAAGAGAAGAAATGGATAACTATGGGGCAAATGAAGTGTTACTTTCTGCACTTTCTCCAAAATCATATTGGGAAAAAACTCAAAGATGGGACAAAGTAGATGTTTTATTTAAAGTTCCTGCTCATGAATGAAAAGAATATGCATTAAATCCAACTCATGAAGAAGTGGTAACTCCATTAATGAATGAATTCCTGGAATCATATAAAGATACAGGAAAATGTGTTTATCAAATTCAAAACAAATTTAGAAATGAAAAAAGAGCTAAATCTTGAATTCTAAGAGGGAGAGAATTTTTAATGAAAGATGCCTATTCATTCCATATCGATGGAGAAGAATTTGATAAATATTATGCAGGAATGCAAAAGGTATATATGAATATTTTTAAAAGACTTGGTCTAGAAGAAGTAACTTATATGGCAGTTGCTGATTGAGGAGATTTTACTGAAAAATTTTCGCATGAATTTCAAGTAGTCGTTCCAATTTGAGAAGACAAAATATATATTTGTGAAGATTGTAGAACTGCTCATAATGAAGAAGTTATTGATTTAGAAAAAGGTTTTTCTTGTTCAAATTGTTCATGAGAAAAACATAGAGTAGAAAAAGCATCTGAAGTCGGAAATATATTTCCACTTGAAACAAAATTTTCAAATGCATTTGGATTAAAAATGGCTGATGAAAATAATAAACCTCAAGATGTACTTATGGGGTGTTACGGGATTGGTATTTCACGTTTAATGTGAGTTATTGCAGAATACTTTGCAACAGAAAAATGAATTGCTTGGCCTGCATCAATTGCTCCAGCGTCTCATTATATTATTGTTATGTGAGAACAAAATATTGAAGCTGCAGAAAAATTAGCAGAAAAATTAGAATCAGAATGAAAAACAGTCATTTTGGATGATAGAATGTGAAGAAAAGTTTGATTTGGACAAAAAGCATGAGATTGTGAATTATTTGGAATTCAAAATAGAATTGCCATTACTCCAAAAACCTTAGAACAAGGAGGATATGAATTAACAATAAGAGGGCAAGAGTCTCAAATTGTTTCACTTTAATTACATAAAAAAAGCAGGTTTCCTGCTTTTTTTGATAAAAACTAAATTATGATAAAAATTATATCTTTTGTAGATAGTTTTAAACATTATGATACCCCGATTCAAGAATTTATTAAAAGACTTGGAAGGGAGGTGAACTTTGTGAAACTCAAACCAAGTAAAAGAAAAGAATCTCATGAAATTGTTTCAGAAGAATCAAAAGAACTTGCAAAAGTTTTAGAAAAAACGAAATGATATAAAGTATTGTTATATATTGATTCTCAGCAAATGGATACATTAAAATTTGCTAAATTGATAGAAGAAAAACAAATGTTATTTTCAGATATAGTATTTATTATAGGATGAGCGTATGGAGTAGATTATACACTCATTCAAAAAGATATTGATATGAAAATTAGTCTTTCTCCTATGACTTTTCCACATGCTCAGGCAATTATGATGCTTTTGGAGCAAATTTATAGAGCATCTTGCATTAAAAAATGAATAAGATACCATCATTAAAAGCAAAACTTGATTTTATATAAATCTCCTTTAAACTATAAAGGAGATTTTTTTGTCACGATTATTTTATTTTTTCGTTCAGAACTATGGAAGATGTAAAGTTAGTTAAAAATTGTCAGTGAGGCGATATGTCATATTTTTGAGAATTATATGACAGATACATTGATAAGATATTTAAATTTATTTATATGAAGACATCAGACAGGCAAATAGCAGAGGATATTTGTAGTGATGTATTTATGAAAGCATATAAAAAAATTTGAACTCTAGAATTGAAGACGGAAAAAAGTTTTCAATCTTGGGTATATACGATTGCCAATAATTCTGTAATTGATTTTTATAGAACACAAAAACACAATGTTGATATTGATGAAGTATTTAATCTTTGAGAAGATGAGACGGTTCATGCTGATATCGACAATAAAGATAAACTTAACGAAGTGCTAGAGCTTTTAAATACATTTAATAAACCTCATAGGGAAATTATAATGTTAAGAATTTGGGAAGATTTAAGTTATAAAGAAATATCTGAAATAACTGGGGCCAGCGTTGATAATTGTAAAAAGATTGTTTCACGCGGTTTAAAAACAATACAATCAAATTTTGTATTATTACTACTATTTATCATTTTATTGTAATTATGAATAAAAAAAGATTTGAAAAAATCATCTGAGAATTACAAAAAGAAAATTCTGAAATAAAAATTTCAAAAGAACAAATTGAAAGTTCTTTTGAAGGATTTTCTGTATTATCAGAATCAATGAAACCTACTGATAATTATAAAAATTCATTAAAATCAAGAATTTCTGCAATTTCACAATATTCAGCGAGAGAAAAATTAGAAAAAAAGAATTATTTTAAATTCTTTATTCCTGTTTTTAGTTTCTGATTTGCTATTTTTGGTGTTTTCTTCTTTGTGAATGACTTTTCGGCACCAACTCAAAATGAATCTGAATTTACACCATATTCAATGGTTACTGAAAGCGAAGATCAAATTTCGGATGATATGGCTATGTGAGCACTTATGCATATAGATGATGCATCAGAAGTAGAAGATACAGATGTTCATCCTGAAATGATGTTAGATTCAAATGTCCCTCAATTAAAAACATGATTGAGAACAACAATTGCACCTAAAGTACTTGTAGATGATTCTCAGGTAGAGGAAAGTAGAAAATCAGATACTGCCATTACTAATAAACGTGATGAAAAAATTGCTGATACAGTAACTCCAGCTGCTGTTATGTCATTGCCGCCACGTATTAGTGAAGACAATAATAACGATACAGAACATTCTGAACCAGAAATGACAGGTTTTGCTATGGGTAATGCTGGAACTCAATCAGTTGAAGAAAATACAGGAGATGCAATAACTAATAATCAAAGAGAAAAAAGTGAAATGATAGATGAATCATTTTCAATTGACTCAATGATAGATGAAGTATTTAATGATTTAGATACTGAAGAATTGGAGTTAACATTTGAAGAAGAATGTAAAAGTTTATCATGAGCTGTTTATTCAACAGGTTCTAAAAATAATTCATGTACATTAAATTCTATTATATGTTCTGAAAATCAATTTGATAATAATCAATGTGATTTGTTTGATAAAAAATAGAAATGTTTTACAATGGTGACAAATTCTTTTTGTCACCATTATTTATTTATAACGTTTAGTGATAAGAGATAAAGAAGGGGGGATTTATTTTTTAAAATTAACTATATGAAAGTATTAAAGAATATATGTGCTGTTTGAATTGCTAGTATTTTGTTTGTATGAAATTCATATGCGAACCTAGAAGACAATTCAATTGAACAAGAGTTAAATAAAACGAAAGCTCAAGAGTTACAGTTTGATTTCAAAATGAAACAATTTTCGAGTTGTGAAAATATGGAAGATGTAATGAGTGATTATGTTAAAGATTATTGGAAAAATTCTTACAGAGGGAGATATGATTACTATGATGATGATATGGCCATTGATTTGAATACAATTCCTTTAGCTACAGAAGAAACATCTATGCAAAAGACAACATCGGACTTTTCAAAAACAAATACACAAGTAAAAGGAGTTGATGAATCAGATATTATTAAAACGGATGGAAAATATATTTATTATTATAATAAAACTGATAAATTTGTTTATGTTGTGGATGCTCAAGATAAATTAACAATCGTTAAGAAAATATCTATACCAAAGCATATGAACTCTCCAGTTTTATATTTAGATGAAAACAGGTTAGTTGTAGTATCAAATGGGCAAGCTAAATGAAAAATAGATAGATCTTATTATTTTAATAGATCAACGAAAACCTATACAATAGTTTTTGATACAACAGATATAAAAAATCCGAAACTTATTAAGTTATTCGTAAATGACTGATATGTTAGTAAAACAAGAAAAATAGGGGATTATCTCTATGTGTTAAGTGAAAATAATTTTAACTTTAATTATTATTCATATAAATATATCGATGATATTAAGTTAGATGGTAATTTAATGCTTCCTCAATCAATCGAACTGTCGAGAGTTGATGATAAAAATACTGAAATTAATGGAAAAAAAATTCCATATGAAATAAAATCTTGAAATATGGCAGAATGTAATGAAATTGCTTATGTTTTACCAGATAAAGAAACTTTAAAGAAATTCGATTTTTCACCTGCCTATAACACAATTTCAGTTATAAATATTAGAGATCAAAAAGAAGAGGTTATACAAGAAGTAATTGCATGATCAAATGCAGAAATATTCATGAGTTCTGATAATCTATATATGACAAGTAATATTTACCAAGCAAATGATTACAAATGTCCTGTAGGGGCTCACTGTATTATGCCTTGGTACCCAAGAGGGGAAAATACACTTATTCATAAAATTAGTGTAAATCAAAATAAGCTCTTTTATAAAAATTCATCAATCCTTCCTGGAAGACCATTGACTCAATATTCAATGGATCAACACAATGGAGAATTTAGAATTATTACTCAAGAGTCTTATCCAGTAAGACAAACAAGTGTTTATATATTGGATGAAGATATGAATTTAAAATCAAGTATTTCTTGATTAGGAAAAACTGAAAATTTCAAATCATCACGTTTTATGTGAGATAAATTATACTTAGTTACATTTAAACAAATCGATCCATTCTATGTGGTAGATTTAGAAGATTCATCGAACCCACGTGTGATTTGAGAATTAAAAATACCATGATATAGTACATATTTGCATCCATATGATGAAAAACATATTATTTGATTATGATATGATACTATTGAAAATAAATGGGGTGGAACTATGAATGGATGAGTAAAAGTTGATTTATATGAAATTAACTTTGATAAAAAAGTTTCTGAAGTATGTAGTATTTGAGAAGAAAAAGAACAATTAGAATGTTTTAAATCATCATGAATAGAGGTAAAAAATATTCAAGATGCGAAAACCCATAAAAATTATAATAATATCTTTGTAAGACAAAAATTTACAGAAACTATTTGAGATAAAGGAAGTTATACCGAAGCTTTGAATAATCCAAGAATGTTTATGTGGAATTCTATTAAAAATACACTGTTATTGCCAGTAAAAATCACAAAAACTGATTCAGAAAATCATTATAGACAAGTTTGACTGTATCAAGGTTTATTGGCATTAGATATTAATAAAGATAGCTGAATTAAAGAAAAATATAGAGTAACGCATATCGATGCAACTTGATTAGAAGAAAAAAGAATGAAAGCATGTGAATCATATGTTCCAAAAAAAGAAGAAACAATTTGTAGAAAATTAATAAATGGAACTGAATATTGTCCTTCTCAAAAAAATATTTATATTCCAAAATATTGTTATGCAGATTCGCCAATTAGTGAATATTTTGCTAATCAATACTGGAACTATAGAGATTCATTTGTAGAGAGAGCTCTATGGATAGGAGATAAAGCGTATTCTTTTTCAAATGATCAAATCAAATCTGTTGATTTTAATACATGAAAATTAGATCAAACTCTGAACTTAAAATAAAAAAGTGAGCATAGCTCACTTTTTTTGTGTTTTATAAGTATTTTTTAACTCAAAAAATAGAGTAATTTTTTGAGTTAAATTGTAAAATATGTTCTAATAAGAGTAGAATTTAATTTATTATTAGGAGAAAAATGGATTTAGCACTAGTTTGATCAGCATTAGCTATATGAATAGCTTGTATTTGAGTTGCAATTGGTCAAGGTTTTTTGACATATAAGGCAATGCAAGTGATTTGAAAAAATCCAAATATGAATACATATTATTTAACGGCGGCAATATTGTGAATTGCCTTAGTTGAATCTGCGGCAATATATTGACTTATTTTGTCTTTTCAAATTATGGCAAATCCAGATATTAATTGATTTGCAGCAATTGGAATCGGTTTATCTATTTGATTGGCTGGTTTGTGAGTCTGAATTTGAGAAGGGAAGATGATTTGATGAGCTATGCAGGCAATGAATACAGATCCAGAAAATAAAAATAAAATTATGACTTTTATGATTTTATTTTTAGCGTTAATTGAATCTGCTGCAATTTATGGATTAGTAATGGCGATTCAAATGCTTAATATGCCAGATTTATCATGATATGTAGCGATTTGAGCGGGATTATCTGTCTGACTAGCAGGGCTTTGAGTGTGAATTTGAGAGTGAATTCTTGCTGAAAAATCGCTAATTTCAATGTGAGAGAAACCTGAAATGTCATGATTCTTTTTAACGGTTTCAATTTTATGAATTGCCCTGGTAGAGTCAGCTGCAATATATGGTTTAATTATTGCATTTCAGTTAATTAATATTGATTTTATTAATTCTGCTTCAGCAATTTGAGCATGACTGGCTGTTTGATTAGCAGGACTTTGAGTATGAATTTGAGAATGAAAGTTAATATCTGCTGCTTTGGATTCAATGAAACATAATCCAAAAAATAAAGCAAAAATCATGACAATGATGATTCTGTTTTTAGCTTTAGTAGAGTCATCTGCTATTTATTGATTAATTGTTGCTTTTCAAATTTTACATAGTTCTGATTTAAATGCATTTATGGCCATTTGAGCGGGATTAGCAATTTGATTGGCTTGATTATGAGTTTGAGTATGAGAGTGAATTTTAGCTCAAAAATCACTTCATGTAATGGGGAAAAAACAAGAGATGCAAAGTTTCTTCTTAACTATGACTATTTTGTGAATAGCTTTAGTAGAGTCTGCGGCAATTTACGGACTTATATTTTCTATGAAACTGCTTTCTTGAGTTATATTTGATCCTATGGTTGCAATTTGAATAGGTTGTGCAATCTGATTTGCAGGACTAGGTGTGGCGATTTGAGAATGACTTATGGTTTCTGGCGCCTTTGAAGCTATGTATAAAAACCCAGAAAACAAAAACAAATATATGACATATATGATTTTGTCTATTGCATTGATCGAATCCGCTGCAATATATGCTCTTGTTCTTTGATTCCAAATGCTTGGAATGAGTGATTTAAACTGATACGTAGCAATCTGAGTTGGTTTATCTGTATGACTTGCTTGATTATGAGTTGGTATTGGAGAAGGAATGTTGACGAAAAAGGCAATAGAAACTATGTCAATTATACCGTCTAAACAATGATTTATATTAACGGTAATGATTCTATGAATTGCCTTAGTTGAATCAGCAGCTATTTATGCGCTGATTATGGCATTTCAGAGTCTTTCAACTCATTTTAATGATGGTATAGTGATTATTGGAATCTGATTGGCTGTGTGACTTGCTGGATTATGAGTTTGAATATGAGAATGAAAAATGGTGAGTGGTGCTTTTGAATCAATATGAATCAATCCTGCAGCTAAATCTAAAATAATGACATACATGATTTTATTGATAGCATTGATAGAATCAGCAGCTATTTATGCTCTCATCCTTTGATTCCAAATATTAAATACTTGAGACTTGGTCAGTGTTGCTGCAATTTGAGCAGGTTGTGCAATTTGATTTGCATGATTAGGGGTGGGGATAGGAGAATGACTATTGTGAAATAATTCATTAAAATCTATTGCTAAAAAATCAGAAAATCAATGATTTTATCTAACAGTTACGATTTTATGAATTGCATTAATCGAATCCGCGGCTATTTATTGATTAATTGTAGCGTTCCAAATTTTATGAGACCCTTCTGTTGCATGAGTTGCTGCGATTTGAATTGGTCTTGCTGTCGGATTGGCATGATTATGAGTATGAATCTGAGAAGGTGTTATGTTGTCTTCATGAGTTTCCGCTATCTGTCTTAATAATAAATACCGTTCTAGAATACTAACTTTTATGATTTTATTCTTAGCGTTAATTGAATCAGCAGCCATATATGGACTAATTATATCTTTTCAAATGTTTTGAATGGATAATTTACCTATGTATGTCGCAATTTGAGCTGGTTTATCAATTTGATTAGCTTGACTATGAGTTGGTTTATGAGAATGAATACTTGCTGGAAAATCAATAGAAATGATTTGAAAAACACCAACAATGCAAAGTTTTTATTTAACGATTACGATATTATGAGTTGCGTTGGTAGAATCTGCAGCTATTTATGGTTTGGTTGTATCTATTCAATTGTTGTCTCAAGAGTTCAATACAATCTTTATTGCCTTAGCGTGAGGTATGTCAATTTGACTTGCAGCTTTGGGGGCAGGGATTTGAGAATGAATTTTAGTGTGATGAGTTATGGACTCAATTCATAGAAATCCAGCAAACAAAACTAAATCTTTAGCATTTATGATTTTATTTTTAGCACTTATAGAAGTACTAGCAATTTATGGGTTGATAGTAGCATTTCAAATCATGTGAAAATAAAAGATTACTAAAATCGGAATATATAGTATGTCTTTATGATTTTCAACTACTATAAGAAGAGAAAAAAACATTTTAATTTGATTTTTAATTAAAGGGGAGTAAAGTGCTAGCTATCCCTTTTTTTTGTGTCAAATAAATTTATGAAAATTGAATTTGCTTTTTAAATTCTTTAAAATATAATCGGTGGCGATTTTTATTTATTAACCCCATTTGTTGCCTATGGAAGCATCTAGTTTGAGCGGAACGCATGAACAAAATGTTGAAGTGATTTCTGATCATGAAGTTGTTCAAGAAGTACAATCTATACAGGAGCAATTTATTGGTACATATACTCATCCTTGAGTAATTGTTTGACTTGGTGTCGAACTCACATTTGTACTGATGATTATACTCTTATATAAGTACGCGAGAAAATCTTCATTTGTTGTCTTTTTTGAGATGATGTTTGAAAAAGTTTTCGAATTCTTTGAAGAACTACTTGGAAAAGAAGAAAAAATGTGGATAAAAACTTACGTAACAATCGTATTTTTTATCATCCTTTTCTCAAATTTATTAGGAGTAATATTAGAATTTCTAATGCCTATATTTGGAGAAGGATTACATCACACGATTTCTATCCCAACAGCAGATATAAACTTTAATATTGCGATGGCAGTTATCTGAGTGACAATTGTTATTATTGAACAATTTAAAGCACTTGGTTTCGGAAAATTTCTTTATGAATATTTCCCAGTACTTGGTAAAGATTATATTCCTTTTGAAAAAGGGAACTTACCAAAAATTATTGATATTCCAGTATTTATACTTGTTAAAATCTTTGATATCATTATTTCTGTATTCTTAGGTTTACTAGAAATTGTAGGTATCGGTGCTAAAATTATTTCATTAGCGTTTAGACTTTTCTGAAATATGACAGCAGGGGGGATTTTACTTGGAATGTTATATGTAGCACTAGGAGATTTTTCTGCTAGTATAATTGGTACAGAATTTCCAATTCTTGTTCCAATTCTAGTTTATACACAAGAGTTACTGATTTCATTTATACAAGCATTTGTATTCCCACTCTTGATTGCTATTTTTGTTAAAGTAGCAAAATTACACTAATTATATATTTAAAAATTAATTTTTACATTATGGAATCTATTTACATTTGAGCAGGTTTAGCGATTGGTTTAGCTGGGGTTGGTGTTGCTGTAGGTCAAGGTATCTTAGCACAAAACTCAATGCACGTTATGGGAAAAAACCCTAGATTATCTACTTTCTTCCTTACAATTACAATTTTAGGGGTTGCATTAGTAGAATCTGCTGCAATTTACGGTTTAGTTGTTGCTTTCAAAATTCTTGGAACTGAAGGACTAGAAGGTGTTAAAGCTGTTGGTGCTGGTCTTGCTATTGGTTTAACTTCACTTGGTGCTGGTATCGGGGAAGGGAAATTAGTTGGTGGAGCATTAGAAGCAATTAACAGAAATCCTGAAAACAAAGGGAAAATTATGTCATTCATGGTTTTATTCCTTGCATTAATCGAAGTAATTGCTATTTACGGTCTTATTATTTCATTCAAAATTCTAGGATAATTTTAAAATTAAATAAAACAGTACAAAATGGACAACGTTAAAATTTGAATCATTCTTGCTCAGTTTATTAATTTTTCTATTTTATTTTTTGTTTTAAAACATTTCTTAGCTGATAAAATTGTTGCGGCAATCTTAGAAAGAAGAGAAAAAATTCAAAAAATTGAAGATTCTGAATCAGAAATTAAAGAAAAATTAGCTACTGCACAAAAAGAAGCAGATGAACTACTTTCTGAAGCTAGAACAAAAGCTAATGGTATCGAAAATGATGCTGCAGCATTTGCTAAAAGAAATTCAGAAAAAATTGCTCAAAAAGCAAAAATGGAAGCAGACTCATTATTAGGGAATGCTAGAGATACTATTGAAAAAGAAAAACTAGCTATGCTAGAAAATCTAAAATCAAAAGTTGTAAATCTTTCTTTACAATTAAATGCTAAACTTTTTAACAAAGAAGCAGTAAATAAAGACTTTATGGAAAAAGAATTAGAAGCTTTAAAATAATCTAATCATAATTCAAAAATGGATAAACAATTATTACCAAATGAGGTAAAAAATTTATCTTTATCTGAGTTACAAGAAGTTTTAAAAGAAGTAAAGCTCTATAGAACACTTGAAAAACAACTTGGACAAAGAGGAAAAGAATTATTTACAAGAACAAAAGAAGGAAGTGATTTATTCGTAGTTGAATACTTTACTTCTCTCAGTGAAGATGCTGCGTATGAAATGGCAGCAAATACTTATAAAAAAGTATTTGATCTTTCTGTAAATAAAGAAGATATTCAATTTATAGCATCTGATAAGTTATCAGGGGGTATAAAAGTCTATAAAAATGATTCTCTTGTAGATTTAAGTTTTTCTAAAATCGAAAAAAGAGTTTCAAAATAATTTTGAAAAAAATTAATAACAACAATTTAATATTTTAAACATTTATTGTATGTCAAACGACTTATTAAATAATATTATAAGTGAGATTGAAACAAGAATTGACTCTGTTGATGTAAATCCAGAAGTGGAAAATGTCGGTGAAGTTTTTTATCTTGGGGATTCAGTAGCAAAAGTTTCAGGTTTAAGAAACGTTGCTTATAATGAAGTAGTTGAATTTGATTCTGGAGCAAGAGGTATTGCTTTAAATCTTGAAGAACATTACGTAGGTATTGTAATTCTAAGTGGATTTAACGGAATTAAAGAAGGTGAAAAAGCGAGAGCTACAGGTAAAATTTTAGAAGTACCAGTTGGTAAAGGTTTAATTGGGAGAGTTGTAGATGCACTAGGGAACCCACTTGATGGACTTGGTGAAATCAAAGCAACTGAATACTACCCAGTTGAAAGAGTAGCTACTGGTGTTATGTCTAGAAAATCAGTTCATGAACCAATGGAAACTGGTATTAAAGCAGTTGATGCATTAGTACCTATTGGGAGAGGACAAAGAGAACTTATTATTGGTGATAGACAAACTGGTAAAACTCAAGTTGCAATTGATGCAATCCTAAATCAAAAAGGTCAAGGTGTTACATGTGTATATGTAGCTATTGGTCAAAAAGAAGGGAAAGTTGCTAGAATTGTTAACGAATTGAAAAAAAGAGGTGCAATGGAATATACTATTGTTGTAGCTTCAGGAGCTTCTGATCCAGCAGCTATGCAATTTCTAGCTCCATACGCTGGTTGTGCGATGGCTGAATATTTCATGTTTAATAAAGAACATTCTCTTATTGTGTACGATGATCTAACAAAACAAGCAAATGCTTATAGAGAAATGTCACTACTATTAAGAAGACCACCAGGTAGAGAAGCTTACCCAGGGGATGTTTTCTACACTCATTCAAGATTACTTGAAAGAGCTTCAAAATTAAACGATAAATTAGGAGGTGGTTCTATGACTGCTCTTCCAATTGTTGAAACTCAAGCAGGGGATGTTTCTGCTTATATTCCTACAAATGTAATTTCTATTACTGATGGACAAATATTCTTAGAATCAGATCTATTCAACGCTGGTCAAAAACCTGCAATTAATGTTGGTTTATCTGTATCGAGAGTTGGTGGTTCTGCACAAATTAAAGGGATGAAAAAAGTTGCTGGTACTCTAAAACTTGACCTAGCTCAATATAGAGAACTTGCGGCATTCTCACAATTTGCTTCTGATTTAGATGCTTCTACAAAAGCTCAACTAGATAGAGGGGAAAGAATGATGCAATTATTAAAACAATCAGTTTATGCGCCAGTTACTGTTGCTAAACAAATTTGTTCAATTTATGCTGGAGCGAAATGACATTTAGATGTTATCGAAGTTTCAAAAGTAAATAAAACTGAAAATGATTTATATATGGCACTAGAAGAAGAAAAAACAATTCTTGCTGCTATCGAATCTGATAAACAAATCAAAGAAGAAACTGAAGCTAAATTAAAAGATATTATCTCAAAAGTAGTTGAACTAAATAAATAAGATCTAACCTAACAATATTTTATGGCAAGCGCTAAAGAAATAAAAAGAAAGATCTGATCTATTAAAAACACAGGAAAAATTACAAAAGCAATGGAGCTTATTTCAACTGTAAAGATGAAAAAAGCTCAAGATCTTGCTTTAGAAAAAAAAGATTTTGTGTTGGAAATGCTAAAGATTTTTCTAAGAGTTGAAGGGTTCTTAGAAGATTTTCCATTATTTAATGAAGGAAAATGAGATAAAACTCTTGCTCTGATTGTAACATCAAATAAAGGTTTATGTGGTGGTTACAATGTAAACGTTATGAAAAAAGTAAATTCATACGTTAAAGAAACAGGTGAAGAATTAGAATATATTGCAGTTGGGAAAAAAGCAGCAAATTTTGTAGCCAGAACAGGAAACAAACTTATTGCAGACTTTTCTGAAGATTTTACAGATAATATTGAACCACTATTTACAAAAAATATTTCAAAACTTATGAGAGATGAGTTTCTTTCAGGGAAATATAATAAAGTAGTAGTTTTCTATAATCACTATGTAAATACTATCAAACAAATTCCAGTTGCAAAAACTCAACTTCCTATTGATTCAGAAGGTATTAAAGATTACTTAATGCATACATTAGAAGATTATGTTGATCTTGAAAAAGAAATCAAAAATCTCGATGATACATATAGTTATGATTTAGAACCTACTCCTGAAAAATTAGCGAATGAAGTAATTCCAATGATTTTGGATATGATATTCTATGATACATTACTTGTTGCAAAAGCATCAGAACATAGTTCAAGAATGATTGCAATGAAAAATGCAAAAGATTCAGCTAAAAAAATTGCAGATGGTCTAACTTTGAAATATAACAAAGCAAGACAAGCAATTATTACCAGAGAAGTATCTGAAATTACAGCTGGTGTTGAATCAATGAAAGATAGCTAAAACTGATTTTTGATCAGTCTAATCAAAAAAATTTATTTACTTATTCAAAATAAGAAAATGCATAATTGAAAAATTACGAAAATTGTATGAGTAGTAATCGATGTAAAATTTGAAGGAGGATATGTTCCTTCGGTTTACGATGCACTTGAAGTACAAGGTACTGAAGAAAGAGTTGTACTAGAAGTACAACAACAACTAGGTGATAGCGTAGTAAGAACTATTGCTATGAGTCCAGTTGATGGAATGAAAAGAGGAATGGATGTTGTTGCAACAGAAGCTCCAATTACTGTTCCAGTTGGTGAAAAAGTTCTTGGGAGAATGTTCAACGTATTAGGAGATCCTATCGATGATAAAGAAAAACCAAAAACAGAACACAATGACCCAATTCATAGAGAAGCTCCAAAATTCTCAGATTTAACAACTACTGCTGAAGTATTTGAAACTGGGATTAAAGTAGTAGATCTTATTTGTCCTATGCTAAAAGGTGGGAAAGTAGGTCTATTTGGTGGTGCCGGTGTTGGGAAAACAGTTATTATGCAAGAATTAATTCATAATATCGCACAAGGACACGGTGGTTACTCAGTAGTTGCTGGTGTTGGTGAAAGAACAAGAGAAGGGAATGATTTATATCACGAAATGGAAGATTCAGGTGTTATTGATAAAACTGCAATGGTTTTCGGACAAATGAACGAAGCACCAGGACCAAGAGCTAGAGTTGCTCTTACAGGTTTAGCAATGGCTGAACATTTCAGAGATAGAGAAAAAAGAGATGTACTACTTTTTGTAGATAATATCTTCAGATTTACTCAAGCTGGTTCTGAAATTTCTGCACTTCTAGGGAGAATCCCATCAGCTGTAGGGTACCAACCTACTCTAGCAACTGATATGGGTGCTCTACAAGAAAGAATTACATCTACTAAAGATGGTTCAATTACTTCAGTTCAAGCGGTTTATGTTCCTGCGGATGATCTTACAGATCCTGCTCCTGCAGCTACATTTGCTCATCTTGATTCAACTATTGTATTAAACAGATCTATTGCTGAACTAGGTATTTACCCAGCAGTTGATCCACTTGATTCAACTTCAACTGTTCTCGATAGAGAAGTTGTTGGTGAAGAACATTACCAAGTTGCGAGAGAAGTTCAAAGAATGCTTCAAAAATATAAAGAATTACAAGATATTATTGCAATTCTAGGTATGGATGAATTATCTGAA
>CAJXJP010000028.1 GCA_913055215.1 uncultured Candidatus Altimarinota bacterium
ATATTATTTATATATTTTATTATAAACTAGAAACAAAATGAAAATTTCATACAAAGTTTTACAAAAATATGTACCAAACATAAAAAAAGCTGAAGAAGTTGCAACTGATTTAGTTATGCATACAGCTGAAGTAGAGGAAATTATTTACGAAGGAAGTCATTTAGAAAAAGTTTTTATTGGAGAAGTAAAAACTTGTATAAAACATCCTGATTCAGATAAACTAAACTGTACAACAGTTGAAGTTAATGGAAAAACATACCCTATTGTATGTGGTGCCCCAAATGTAAAAGCTGGAATAAAAGTTCCTGTTGCATTAGTTGGAGCTCAATTAACGCCTGAATTTAAAATTGCAAAAACAAAAATCAGAGGTGAAATTTCAGAATGAATGATTTGTTCTGAAGATGAACTATGATTAACTGATGAAAGACAAGATGGTATTCTTGAGCTTCCTGCAGATGCGCCATTAGGTCTGTGTATGAGAGAATATTTAGAAAAAAATGATGCTATCTTAGAAATTGACAATAAAGCAATCAACCATAGACCTGACTTATTTAGTCATATTGGTATAGCAAGAGAAGTTGCTGCTATTCAGTCTGAAACGCTTAACTATGAACTATCTTTAAGAGATTTTTCAGAATATTCAGAATTAGTTATCAACAACGAAATCACAGATCATGTTTCAAGATATATGGGACTAAAGATTGAAAACGTTCAAAATATTGAAACTCCAGAATATATACAACAAGTATTAAATTCAGCGGAAGTAACATCAAAAGGATTATTAATCGATATTTCGAACTATTCTCTTTATTTATACGGTCAACCAACACATTGTTTTGATGCAGATAAAATAAAAGGTAATATTTGTATCCGTTTTGCGAAAGATGGAGAAAAATTCACAGCGCTGAACGATGCTGAATACACACTTACATGAGAAGATATTGTTATTGCTGATGATAATCAAGTCCTTGCTCTTGGATGAATTATCTGAGGAAAAGATTCAGCAGTTACAAATGAAACAAAAAATATCATTGTAGAATCTGCTCACTTTGATCAAGCAATTATCAGAAAATCTGGTAAACGTCTTGGTGTAAGAACTGACTCATTAAATGTTTTTGAAAAAGATTTACTAAATGAAATGCAACCAGCTGGTTTAAGCCTTATTGCAAATGAATTAGAAAAAAATCTTCCTGAATTAAAAATTACTGCATTTGGTGATTCTTACCCAGTGAAACAAGAAATCGTAACGATTCCTTTTGATCAAACATTTATCGAAAACCTAATTGGTAAAGAATACTCTTCAGAAGATATTGAAAAAATTCTTACTACACTTGGTATTCAAAAAAATGGAAATACACTTACTGTTCCTTTCTGGAGAAAAGATTTAAAATACAAAGCTGATATTGCTGAAGAGATTGCAAGAATCAATGGATATAATTCAATTGAATCTACAGTTCCAAGAATTAATACTGGAGCAGTAATTCAAAACAATACTTATAAAATCAAAAATGATTCAAGAAACTTCTTCACTGACAGAGGTTTTTACGATATGTATACATATTCATTTGTGAACTCAGATTTGATGGAAAAAATAGGTGGAAATACTGAAAACCTTGTTCCAATGAAAAATGCACTTAGTGAAGAATTAACTCATTTAAAATGAAGTCATATTCCAAATCTAATTTCATCTCTTGAAAAAAATATGAGAGATTATAAAGAATTACAACTATTTGAAATTGAAAAAGTATTTTCTAGAAATGGAAAAGAAATTTCAGAAAATTATTCAATGTCAGGAGTTGTTATGAAATCTAGTGATGTTTTATATTATGAAATTCAAACATTATTAGCAGATTTCTTTGATACTGTTGGTGTAATAAAATATCAGTTTAGCAAACCAACTCAATTCCCTTCTTATGCACATAAATGAAGAACCGCTTCAATTATATTAAGAGGTAAAGAAATTTGAACAATTTGAGAAATTCATCCAAAATTCACAAATAATTTTGGGATAAAACAAAGAGTTGCTTATTTCGATATTAATGTAGAATTACTTGAACAAGCTCTATATTCAAAAGTAAAAGCAAACGATTTATCTGAATTCCAAGAAAATAATTTTGACATTAACTTCGTTGTGGGTAAAACTACCAATGGTATTGATGTTCAAAACGTAATTGCCAGAACTGATCAAAATATTATAAATAAGGTTGAACTTATTGATATATATGAAGATGAAGAAAAGTTACCTGGACAAAGAAGTTTAACATTTAAAGTATTTATCCAATCAATGGAAAGAACTTTAGATGATAAAGTTAAAAACGAACTCATTCAAAAGATTATCACTAATGCAGCTAAAAAAGGTGCAAATCTTAGATAATCAGTCAAAAGTTTTTCTTAGAAAAAACTTTTGACTATTTAGTGATTTTTTATATAATCAGCGCGCGCAATGATTATTTTTATACAACTAGCCCCGAAAACCAGTTGTTAGAATACATTTTATATTAATGAAATTTAAATTATGCCAATTATTCAATCAGCAAAAAAACAATTAAGACAAAATAAAAAAAGAAAAGCTAGAAATGATAACTTCAGATCTCTTTATAGAGAAGCTAGAAAATCTTTCGAATCAGCAATTAAAGCTAACGATGCTGCTGCTGCTAAAGCTGTTCTTGTTAATGAAAAAAATGCAGAAGGTAAAACTACTAAAGCAGGTCTACAAGCTATTATTGACAAACTTGTGAAAAAAAATATTATTCACAAAAACAATGCTTCTAGAAAAAAAGCAAATTTTGCAAAAATGTTAAAAGCAATATCTTAATTCCTTACTAATAATAAGTGAAAGAGAAAAAAAGGTTATTAAATGATCAAATCAAAGCACATAAAATTCAACTCATTACAGATGATGGAGAAAACCTTGGAGAAATGACGTTAGATGAGGCAAAAGTAAAAGCCAAAAGTGAAGAACTTGATTTGATGGAAATGTGAAAAACAGGAAATGTTACTATAGTAAAGTTACTTGACTATGGTAAGTTCCTTTATAGACAAAAAAAACAAGAACAAAAGAACAAACAAAAAGGGAAAGCTCCTGATTTAAAAACTATCAGAATAACCTTTAAGATCGGAGATCACGACTTAGAAATTAGAAGAAAACAAGCTGAAAAGTTTGCAAAAGGCGGACATCCACTCAAAGTAAATCTTATGCTAAGAGGGAGAGAAAACCAATATTCTGAAATTGCCGCAGAAAAAATGAAAAATTTTGTTGAAAGTTTAGACGAACTGTATAAACTTGACGGTCAATTGAAAAAAAGTGGGAACACTTTTAATGCTATGCTCAAAGTAAAAAAATAATTTTATATTTATAATTTTCGAAAGATGACTTTAAAAACAAGAAGTGGTGTTAAGAAAAGAGTTAAAGTTACTGGTAAAGGTAAACTAAAACTTGGAAAAGCTTGTAAAAGACACTTACTTAGTAATAAATCAAGTAAAGCTAAAGGAAGAAATAAATACGGTTTATTAGCTTCTCCTGCTGAAGTTACTAAAATCAAACAACAATTACCTCACGTTTAGTCAGGTAAAACTATTTATATATTACATCAATAATAAATCAGAATGGTAAGAGTAAAAAGAGGTCTTATGACTAAAAAAAGACATAAAAAAATGTTAAAAGCTACTAAAGGGTACAGAATGTTAAATTCTAAAGTATTCTCTAGAGCAAAAAATGCTTGGATGAAAGCTGGTACTAATGCATATATTGGTAGAAAACTGAAAAAAAGAAATTTCAGAAGATTATGGACAGTAAGAATTAATATTGCTGCTAGAGACAATGGTCTTTCATATTCTAAATTAGTAAACGCTATGTATACTAAAAATGTTTCTATGAACAGAAAAGTTCTATCAAATATGGCAATTTCAAACCCTGCTGTATTCTCAAACGTTGTTAACTTCGTTAAATAAGGATAAGTCGTATGACTTATTCTTTTTTTTGTGTAAATTTTATTTTTTTATATATAATTATGATGACTCCTCTTTACTTAGAAAGAAATTTTTTGTGACAAATTGAAGAAGTTAATTCAAAAGAATCTAAAACTTTTCATAAATTTAATAATTCTAAAAATATTCAAATTTGAGAACAGTTGGAAACAGCATTATTTTGTGGTGGAGTAAGAGTTCAACAACAAATACAAACAGCTATTAATATAATTTTAAATGAAAAAAATAAGTAAAATTCAAGGTATTTTAATCAAAGTGATAGAATTATACCAAAAATACCTCTCTCCTGATCACAGTGATTACGCAAAAAAACATAATCATACTCCGTATTGTAGGTACTTCCCTACTTGTTCAGAATATACTAAAGAAGCCATTGAAAAAAAATGAGCATTCATCTGATCTTTGAAATGAGTATGGAGAATATTAAGATGTATGCCTTGGTCAAAATGATGATATGATCCAGTAGAAAGTTGTAAAAAAGATCGAGAAAAATAAAAACTTTACTTTTCTCTTTTTATTTATATAATTTCATCGCCTAAATTTTAAGGAAGAATATTATATATTCGCTATACCTTTACTTACTAAAAAATATAACATGGCTGGAAAAAAATATAAAAAAGCTATTGAGTTAATTAACTCAGAAATGGCTTATTCAGTAGAAGAAGCAGTAGAACTTCTTGAAAAAACAAATACAGTTAAATTTGATCCTACTGTAGAAATTCACTTCAACTTAAATCTTGAAGTTAAACATGCAGATCAAATTGTTAGATCAACTCTATCTCTACCTAACGGTTCAGGGAAAACTGCTAAAGTTTGTGCTTTCACAGATGAAAACGCTGATGCAGTAAAAGCTGCTGGGGCAACTGTTGTTGGTAGTGAAGAATTAATTGATGATATTGCTGCTGGAAATGTTGCATTAGACTTCGATGTTTGTGTTGCTACTCCTTCAATGATGAGACATTTAGGGAAAATTGCTAGAGTTCTAGGACCTAAAGGGTTAATGCCTAATCCTAAAGCTGGTACAGTTGGACCTGACTTAGTTGCAATTACTAAAGAAATTGCTGCTGGTAAATTCGAATTCAAAACAGATAAACAAGGGAATGTTCATTCAATCTTTGGTAAATTATCTTTCGGTAAAGAAAAATTAACTGAAAACCTAAACTTCTTCCTTAAAACTATCGAAGACGTAAAACCTAGTGGATCTAAAGGTAAATACATCAACTCTGTATTCATCTGTAACGCTATGGGGCCTTCAATTAAAATTGATATGACTACTGAAGAAAAATAATTATTTTCTTAAAAAAGAACAAAACGTAAGTTTTGTTCTTTTTTTTATTTTTAAATTTAAAATAAAAAAAAAGCTAAGATTTTCTTAGCTTTTTTTAATTATTTTATCAAGAGTATACATCTTTAATAAAGAGTTGAATCAAGTTTGTAATTGTCAGAATAATTGAGTTGTTGTACAATTTTCGTGATTATCACAATCATTTCATTTTGAACATTCTGAAATACCTAATTCTTCTCATGAAGCATCAAGTATTTGAAAAAGTGAAATATGTTGAGTTTTCTTTCTTAATTTTACTCCCCCATTTCTTCACTTTACTGTTTCAAGCAATTCAGATCTATCTAAGTCAGCAATAATTCTTCTTAAAAGAGATTCTGAAATACATTCATCTTTTGCAATATCAGATACATGAACCAGCTCTTTGTGAGAAGTAGCTATATAAATCATGGCTTTTACCGCATATGTTCACTTTTTTGAAAGTTTTAACATTGAAAATTGTTTAACAATAAATTATATAATATCATCGAAATTATCTTTTACCCCATCTTGTAAATGTTCATGAATAGCATTTCTTGTAGTTAGTAAACCAAGCACAGAAGCTTGTTTTCTTCTAGGTGACACTTCCATACCTATAAGCTCTTCAATTGTCTTATAATCCATTTCTAATACATCGTAGACTGATAAACCAATAATTGATTCTCATAAAATTGAAGCACATGCAGTTGTAATGATAGCAGTATCTCCTGAAAATGAAAATTCTTTAATAATTGATTCTTCAATTGTTAAGTATACTTCAAGATCATCTCAACAAATATTGTTATCTTCAAAATATTTAACTGTGTAATTATCTAATACTCCTTTATTTGGTGGAGTTTTACTATAAAAAGTTATCGTTTCGTTATACATTGTTTTTAATTAAGTAACATTGAAATAATTCCTGAAACATCAAGAATTACATAAATTCATAATAATAACATAACTGAACCTGTAATTAAATGAATTTTTTCAACATTTAATTCTTTTAATTCTTCTAATTCAGCTTTATCTTTCCATCCGAAAGTCATTATTACAGCTATTGCTAGCATTGGTAATATAAAGATTAAATTATAGAATACAATATAAAAATTAATCCAATTATTTGTAATGTTTGCAGATTCAGAACCAAGAACACCGAGAATGACAAAGTATGGTCCTGCTGTACAAGGAAGAAGGAATAAACTGATAAGAAAACCTATAAAGAATGCTCAAATTGGTGAAGTTGCTCTTTTCAGAACTTTTTTCATTTGTGGTCTCCAAGAAGTAGGGACTTCCATTCTAAAATATTTTCAGTACCAGAAGTAATCTTTCAAATTCGCTAACCCAATAATAATTCATAAAATTCAAATAAATAATTTAAATGAATTTATAAACCCAATAGAAACTCATTCAATTGCAGACATTATTCATAGTCACATAAGACTATAACTAATAAAAATTGAAAGTGTAAAAAGTAATCCCGATAAGAAAACCGTAAGTTTTGATTTTTGTTGTTTTAATATAGAAGATAGTAAAAGTATCATTACTGCAAATGCACATGGATTAATACTATCTGCTGCAGATGTTGGGATAATCATCGCAATATTTTTCCAAAAATGACCTGCTCATTCCATAATGTCTCCTCCATTTGCAAAAGCGAATTCTGGAATAATTAAGAATAAAGCAAAAATTAATATATATTTCATAGTGTGTAAAATTATTTATTTTTAGAACCAAAAGACATAAATGCAATTGGAAGGATAATCAAAAGTAGTCCAACTATAATAATTGCTAAACTATTTCTTTTAGGCGCAACATATTCACCAAGAGTTGGGTAAAAATGTTCAATAACTTTATTTGATCCAGAAATATATGATACTTTATCACCATTTTTTACAATAAAAAATGGTACTCAAATAGTAGAAGGATCTAAACCTAGTTTTTTAATATCCATAGACATTAGAGCTGCATTTTCTCTACTTTTCCAAACTTCTCTTGAATCAATTTTATATTTTTCTTCAGCATTTGTTGATTTAAAATATTGTTTAACTTGAGCACACGCTGGACATCCGTCTCCGTGATAGAAAATATATTCATTATCAACACTTACTGGAATAGAATCATGAGTAATTAATGATGTATCCACAGCTGCTTCAGTTGTAATATTTGTTTCTGTTTTAGTTGTTACTGCATTAGTTTCTTGAGATTCAGCAAACGTTGACGCTACTGATAAAGAAAGTAAAACAATTGTCATTAATAATTTTTTCATATTTTTGCATTAAAATAAATAAAAGACCCAATATTTATATATATTTTGGGTCAAAAAACAAGCTTTAAATCTTTTCGATAATTTCTTCTATAAGATTATTATGAAATTGGTTATCCACAGATTCCAGGTTTGAAAAAATTGTTTCTACATAACTTTGAATCATCATAGTTACTGAATCATTTTTGTTTATTCCTCTTGATCTTAGATAGAATAATTTTTCATCAGAAATTTTTTCGATATTACAACCGTGACCTGCTTTTACATCATTACTACGAACAAGTAATGTTGGAAAACCACGAACTGATCATTTATCTCACAGGAATATATTTGTTTCATCTAAGAAACCTTCAACTTTTTCTACTCCTTTGTTAATTTGGATTATTCAGTCAATATGTACATTTCATGCATCTGAGACAATCGCAATTGCATCAATATCAATTTTTGATTTTGATTTTGCTACTTCTCAAAGAATTTTTGCATTTACCGTATCGTCCCCTTTCCCATGAATAAAACAATTAATATTTGCATCTGATCATTCTCAAAGAGTTTCAAAATGTTTTTCAACAGAAATTCCGTCTGAAAAATATCCAAAATATTGTAATTTTGCATTTTTCTTTAATTGAATATTTGTAATATTTGATCATCTATCAAAAACGATCGCATCAACTCATTCTTCAATAATTAATACATTATCATTGAAGTTTGAAATATCTTGAAATCCTGAATAACTAATTTTCATAAAAACCTGTAAAATAATTAATATTTAAACAGCTTACTTTTTGTATAGTAATGCTATTTTCCGAATCTATCTTTAAGTAACCTTAATTTTTCTAAATTTATTTTTGGTACTTTTTTTTCAAAAGAAAAACTTGTTCCACAACCGCACCTATCTAATACTTTTGGGTTTGAAAAAATATAACGTATTTTTTCTTTTCAAGTATGATCTGCAACTACTGAACGAGTGATTATTGCTCAATCAAATTTCTCTTTTTCGCTTAATGGAATATATACTTTTATTCATTCTGCTCATTCGACAAGAGAAAGTGTAACAAAGTGAATAAGTTCGTCTGTTATTTCAAAATCTGAACTAATATTTACTTTTGTTCATGAACATCCTGCTTCATAAAAAAATACTTTTATTTTTTTTATGTCATTTTCGAGAAATGTTTGAATTGTTTTTTTATCTATTTTTAACATATTTTTTTATTATCCAATACTTCCTTCCATTTCCATAGAAATCAGAACATTCATTTCTGATGCATATTCTAAAGGAAGCTCTTTCATAATTGGTGAAAGAAATCCATTTACAATCATTGCCTGAGCTGCTTCTTCTGGAATTCCACGAGATTGAAGATAAAATAAGTCATCTTCATTAATTTTTCAAGCACTTGCTTCATGAGCTACTATCGAGTCAGCATTTCCTACACGAATATCTGGGATAGTATCTGAAACAGAATCATTATCTAACAGCAATGCATCACATTCAATTTTTGAAACTGATCCAATCGCTCCTGGTTTAATATCAACCAAACCTCTATACGTTGAAATTCAACCTGATTTTGAAATTGATTTTGAAACAATATTTGAAGAAGAGTTTTTTCAAATATGAATGACCTTTGCTCAAGTATCTTGATTTTGTCCGGCATTTGCAAATGCTAAACCAAGATGATCTGCTTTTGAATTATCTCCTACTAATACTGAACACGGATATAACATAGTTGTGTTAGATCCCATATTTCCTCATACCCATTCGATAATTCCAGATTCTTGAACAATTGCTCTCTTTGTATTAAGGTTAAATGTATCTAAACTCCAATTTTCAACAGAAGAATATCTCATTTTAGCATTTTTTCCTACAAAAATTTCAACTCCTCCAGCATGAAGTGAATTTTCGTCATATTTTGGAGCACTACACCCTTCAATATAATGAGCCTCAGCTTCATCTTCTATAATAATCATAGTGTGTTCAAATTGCCCTCCTGCTTTTACATTCATTCTGAAATATGATTGTAAAGGTTCAGAAATTTTCACTCCTTTTGGAACATATAAAAATGTTCAGCCACTCCATACTGCATAGTGAAGTGCTGAAAATTTATGATCATTTAATGGAATTGATTTTGCAAAGTATTTTTTTATTAATGCTTCATACTCAGGATTTTGTAAAGCATGTGACATATCATCAAAAATTACACCTAATTCTACTAGTTCTTCTTTTAATGAATGATATACTGTTTCTGAATCATATTGTGCACCTACTCATGCCAATGCTTTTTTTTCTGCTTCAGGAATTCATAGTTTATCAAATGTTGCCTTAATATTTTCAGGAACATCATCCCAAGATTTATTATTCCCTGCTCATTCTGGTTTTGCAAAATAATAAATAGAATTTAGATCTAAGTTGTCCAAATTTGGTCCCCATGTTGGCATTTCTCTTTGAACATATAGATCAAGAGCTTTTAATCTTAAATCTAGCATCCATTCAGGTTCTTTGTTTGAAAGTGAAATTTGTCTCACTACTTTTTCATTAATACCTGCTTCAACTGTTTCTGAATATGTAATTTCATCTGAAAAATCCCACGAACCTTCGATATTGATGTTTTTTGGATTATTTGACATTGTATATAATTTATATTTAAACTTGATTTATCTTTTGTTTATAATATTCTCTTAAAGAGGAATATAAATTTCTTAAAAAGGGGAAATGTTATGGCTAGGCATAATGGAAACACAAAACGACAAACTAGAGCTCAAAAAAGGAGTCAACGGTTTGAAGTTCTCGACATAAATGGTAAAAAGTTTTCTTATCAACTTGAAAGAAATACTATTAAACCAATGTCACGGCGTCAGCTAAGTTCTGATGATTTCATTTCACTCTATCGCTCTGCTGGAAAACTTGGTATAACCTGTGTCCTCACAAATAAAGGGAGAATATCTTTAGCAGAGTATTGCAATATTCTAAATCTAGAAGTTGCATAACATAACAATAATTTTTGAAAAGCTGACAATGTCAGCTTTTTTCTTTTGATTAAATTTCAGAAAAACCTGATTCACTTATTTCTTTTGCTAATTCTGGACCCCCTTGTTTTTTTAATTCACCATCTTTCATAACATAGACTTTGTCTACTTTGATATAATCCAAAATTTTAAAGTAATGAGTAATTATGATTAATGAATTTTCATCACTTGATAGTGATTGTAATAATTCTGCAACCGCTCTAAATGCATCTAAATCTAATCCTGAATCGATTTCGTCTAAAATGATATATTTTGGTCAAATAAGTTTCATTTGTAGAATTTCAATTTTTCTTTTTTCTCAACCTGAGAAACCAACATTTAAATCTCTGTCTAAGAACTTTTCATCAATATGTAAAGATTCTAAATGTTTTTTAATAAAACGTTTGAAAATAAATGGTGATAATTCTTGTACGTCAGGATTATTTTGTTTTAAATGAATATTATAAATAGTTCTTAAATATTCACTAAGTCTAATTCCTTTAATTTCCGGGACATTTTGGAAAGATAAAAATAGACCTTCTTTACTTCTTTCCTCTGGATCCATGTCTAATAAATTTTCTCCTTGTAAAGAAACTGATCCTGAAATATGTTTATACTTCGGAAATCACATTAAAAAACTAGAAAGTGTTGACTTACCACTCCCATTTTTTCATAGAACACAATAATTTTTTCATAACTCAAAATCGAGAGTTACTCCTCTTAAAATTTCTTTATCTTCGACACCTACGTGTAAATTCTTAATTTCAATCATTTTTCCCCTTATATAATATATAAATTTAATTATTACTATTCTAGTAATCTTTGAAAAAAAGCAAGTTTTAATTTTTGATTATTGTACAAAAAAAGTGTATATACTTTTTATACACTTTTGCTTTGTGAACAAATTGTTAAAAACTTTCAAAAAATGGCTTCATAGAACTAAAAAATATTTTTTTCGATTTGTCTAGTTCTTTATTTGTTCTTGTTTTGACAAGAAAGGAAAAAAAGATACAACTAAATAAGAAGATATGCTTATTTTAAGAGGAAAAAATTAAAAAATTCACATTTTTTTAACAAATTATAAATGACAATGAAAAGTATAGAAGAAAGACATATATCCGTATTGCTTAATGAATTAGTAGACAGCATAAAAATCTTCGAAGATACAAAAAATATAATAGTAGACTGTACTTTATGAATGGCTGGACATGCTTCAAAAATGATTGAAAAAATGAATGCCTGAGATATTTTTATATGATTTGATGCAGATGAGAGAAATCTAAAGCTTGCCACTCAAAGATTAAATGAAGTCAATAAAGACAATAAAGTTGAAATTATTCTGATTCATTCTAATTTTGTAAATCTAAAAGAAGCATTAGCTGAAAAATGAATTACAGAAATTACTTGAATCTATTATGATCTAGGTCTCTCTTCACTTCATGTAGATGAAGCTGACAGATGATTTAGTTTTAGAGAAGAAGGTCCATTAGATATGCGTTTTGATGCGAGTACAGGAAAACCTGCTTCATTCATAACAAATGTCTATAGAAAAGATCAAATTGTTGATATATTAAGAAACTATTGAGAAGAATCTCAAGCCGAAGCTATTGCAAAAGCTATAATAAATAGAAGAAAACAAAAACCATTAGAAACAACTACTGATCTGACAGAAGCTATTGAAACAGTTTCAAAACACCCCAAAGTAAAAACTCGTGTCTACCAAGCACTTCGTATTGAAACAAATCATGAACTTGATTATGCTAAACAATCAATAGAAGATGCCATTAGTATTCTTTGCTCTGGTTGATACTTATTTGTAATCAGCTTTCATTCATTGGAAGATAGATTAACAAAACAAATAATGAAGAAAGAAACAAGAGATTGTATATGTTCTGATTTAATTTGTAGTTGTCACCACAAAAAAAGTATAAAAATACTGACAAAAAAACCAATTCTTCCAACTGACGAAGAAATAAAACAAAACCCAAGATCAAGAAGCGCAAAAGCGAGGCTTGCAGTAAAATTGTAATTCTTAACCTCCCATCTAGCCGTGAATGCAAAAATAATAAACAACAACCTAAAAAACAACTTCTTTTCGGAAAGAAAAAAAGAAAAAGATAAATTTGAATTCTGAGTTGCATCAACTTATATTACAATGTTATCTTTAATTGCTATGTTACTCCTTTATTATGTTTGGAGTATTAATGTAAATGCTACAAAAGGTGATATTATCAGACAATTAGAAGAACAAAAAAGTGAACTTATGACAGAAAGCCAAAGACTTGATGTTAAAATTTCAAATTTAGAAAGTCTTTCTAATATCGATATTCAAGGTGAAATGGGTGATATGGAAGAAATAGAAAATCCTGATTACTTAGTAATTAGAGAAGGTGTTAACTATGTATATAGTCACTAAAAAAGAAAAATAGTTTTGTTTGCAAAAACTATTTTTTTTTATACACTTTTTTTAGAATATATCATATATACACAAGAGAAAATATGCCTGAAGCACTAAGAAAATTAATACAATCTATCTGATATCTCCCATGAATTTGAGAAAATAGAGCAACAAAACTTGCTTTTTTCTTACTGAATTCTAATAAAAATTTCATAGAACACCTTTCAAATGATATTCAAAATATTAAAAATAAAGTTGGGTATTGTGAAAACTGTTTTTGATTAACTGATATAAATCAAAAAATATGTTCTATCTGTAGGTCAAAAACAAGAGATAGTAAAACAATAGCCGTGGTAGAAGAATATTTAGATTTCCTTACGATTGAACAGTCTGGATGATACAAATGACTCTATCACGTACTTGGTGGTGCTATATCACCTATTAACGGAGTATTTATTTGAGATTTACATTTTGAACCGCTCTTTAATAGAATTATTGATGCTAATCAAAATATTGAACTTATCCTTGCTATGAATCCAAATATTGAATGAGAGGCAACCATCACTTATATAAAAGAAGAAATCAAAAAAAGAAAGCTCGAACATAAAGTAACCATTACAAGATTAAGTCGTTGATTATCTTCTGGATATATAGAATATGCTGACAATGTAACATTAATGAATGCATTAAAAGAAAGAAGAGAATTATAATAATCTAAAAAATTAATTTCAATATAAGATTTAACAAAAATTATTATGTCAGAAATAGCACCAGGTTGAACAAATGCCCGCATGACAAGATCCCAAGTAAGAAAGTATGTAAGAGAAATGAAAAAAGCACAAGATAACGCTAAAGAAAAATTAAAACAAGCTGAAAATTCTTGAGAACTCGCTAAAGAAAAAGAAGAATTAGAAGAATTAGAAAACTTACTTGATGAATTATAAAAATAAAAAAAAGAATATTTTAAAAATATTCTTTTTTTGTTTTATTTAATCCAACCTTCAACTAAATCATCGATGATAGATGCTATTTTTTTAGAACTATGACGTACGAAGTCTTGTTCATGAAGCATATCTCTTTCAACAATTTTATATGATTTTTCTTTTAAATCTTTTTTATCTTTTTCTTTTATTTTAACAGGTTTTTTCCCTTCTATTTCTTTATATTTCTTGATCATATAATCAGAAATATGTCCATTATTTACCACAACGTAATCTACAACACCTTTTCCAAGGTATTTTTCAATAACTTCTACAAAGTCAATAACTTCAAAATTTGTAGTTTCCCCTTGTTTAGTCATAATATTACAGAAGTATACTACTTTTGCATTACTATTTTTAATAGATTTTTTTACTCATTTTACTAATAAGTTTGGTACGATAGATGTGTATAAATCTCATGGTCCAATAACGATAATGTCAGAGTTTTCAAGTGCTCATTTTGCTACAGGATTTGCTTTTACTTCTGGTTCTAAAAGTGCATTAGTAATTCTTAAATTTGGATCATGTGCTGGAACATCAATATTTGTTTCCCCACATACTTTTAGTCCATTTTCAAGCTCAACACATAAATTTGATTGTTCCATTGTAACTGGAATCACTTTTCAACGAACTTTAAACATTTTGTTAATTTCTTTGATACCATCTCCAAAATTTCCAGTAATATCCGCTAAAGCTGTCAGTAATAAGTTCCCAACTGTATGTCATGATACAGAAGAATCTTTATCGAATCTATATTCAAAAAGTTTTCTTAAAATGTTTGACTCATGTGAAAGTGCTAAAATAGCTCTTCTGATATCCCCTGGAGGTAAAACTCCAAACTCATCTCTTAATAATCAAGTACTTCCCCCACTGTCACTCATAGTAACAATTGCAGCAAGATTATAGTTTTCATTATCTTTCAATCAAGAAAGTACATTATAAGTCCCTGTCCCTCATCAAATAGTTGTAATATTTACTTTTTTTTGAAACATTTTTTCTTCGTCAAAAAATAATTTTATTAATTATAAAGAAAAAAAATATTTCACCAAATTTCTAAAAATTTTTATGTTAAAAAAAGAGTGATTTTACTCACTCTTTTTTTATTTATTCAATACCGCTTTAATTCTTCTTACTCCAGAACTCGAAGCTTCTTCTTTTTTAATTTTGAATGTTCCCATATCTTTTGTCGTTTCAACATGTGGTCCACCACATAATTCACGAGAATATACTTTTCCAGATTTCCCAGTCATAGTATAAACTTTTACAACATCAGGATATTTTTCCCAGAATGATCATTCTACTCATTCATCGATAGCTTGTTGTTTAGGAATTTCCGTCATAACTACAGAAGTTTCATCTTGAATTGCTTCATTTACAAATTCTTCAACTTTATCTAATACGTCTCTTTGTACTTTTCCATCAGCATTAAAATCAAATCTTAATCTTTCTGGTGTAATATTTGAACCTTTTTGATGAACACCTCCTCCAATTACATGATTGAGTCCAGCTAACATTAAGTGAGTTGCTGTATGAAGTTCTGTAGTTGCTTCTGAATCATCAGCTAAACCACCAGCAAATTTCTTTTCTGCCCCTGCTCTTGATTTTGCTTGATGTTCTTCAAATGCTTTATTAAAACCTTCTTCGTCTACTTTATATCCTCTTTCAGTCGCTAATTCAACTGTCATTTCTAAAGGAAAACCATGTGTATCATAAAGTTTAAATGCTTTTGGTCCAGCAATAGTATCAATCTTTTTTCCAGATCTTTCAAATGCAATTTGAAATCCTTTTAATAATTTATCAAATTCTTTTAATCCAGATTTTAAAGCTTTAGCAAATTGTTCTTCTTCTTTTTGAAGTTCTGCATAAATTTTTTCTTCATTTTCTTTTACAGAAGAATATACATCTCTAAATTTATCTGCAAACATTTTAGAAATATCTACTAAAATATTTTCTTCATAATTCATTTTATATGCTTCTCTAATTGATCTTCTTAATAGTCTTCTTAAAACATACCCTTGATCAACATTACTTGGACAAATTCCATCAGCTATAATATGCGTACCCATTCTTACATGGTCAGCAATAATTCTTGCTCATTTTTCATTATAATTTTCTTCTCCAACAAGTTCTTTGATTTTTAATAATACGTCTGCAAATGCATCTGTTTCATATACTGATTTTACTCCATTAAGAGTTGCGGTAATTCTTTCTAATCCCATTCCTGTATCAATGTTTTTATTTGGAAGAGCAGAAAGTTTTCATTCTGAATCTCTCACATATTCCATGAATACATTGTTCCAGATTTCCATCCAGTTATCCTCATCATAAGCAACATTTGATTCTGCTGTTGGTTCTCATTCTCCAACCCAATAGAAGATTTCTGAATCTGGTCCACAAGGTCCAGTATCTCCAGCTGCCCACCAATTTTCTGCTTTATCTAGATAAGAAATTCTAGATTCTGGCATTCCAACTTTTTTCCAAATATCTGCTGCTTCTTCATCTCTTGGTGCATCTTCATCACCTTCAAAAACAGTTACTGCAATATATTTAGGATCCAAGTTTAACCAATCAGAACTTGTTAAAAATTCATATGACCAAGCGATTGATTCTTCTTTGAAAAAATCACCAAGTGACCAGTTCCCTAGCATTTCAAAAAATGTCAGATGTGTATCATCACCTACTTCGTCAATATCATTTGTTCTTACACATTTTTGTGAATTAGCAATTCTTTTCCCTTTTGGATGTGACTCTCAAAGTAAATATGGAACCATTGGTTGCATACCAGCAACATTAAAAAGAACAGACGCATCATTTTCTGGAATTAATGGAGCAGATTGAGTAATAAAATGCCCTTTTGTTTCCATAAATTCAAGAAATTTTTGTCTTATTTCATTTGTAGTAAATTTCATAAGTTTTTTCATTATTTTTTATTTTAATAAAGCCATTATAAGAATATTTTTCATTTTTCAAGTAGCAATCTTTCATTTTGTTGCATAAATGAAATAAATATGTTATGTTATATAATATAAATGTATTAATACTTAAATTAATTTCAGATGTGATTCAGTGACTCAGTAACCAAGGACTACAATGATCTTACATGAAAACTAAAAGATCTAGATAGTCAAGACATCAATGAAAATGGGGTGGATGATAAAAAAGAATATCATGCCGCTTTAAAAGAATGAAAAATTATTTTAAGAAATATAGAAAAAGCTGCAAATGAAGCAGCTGAAAATAAAAAACCTAATGCTGATAAATTGTGAGACTTATATTGGCAAGTTCAAAAAGAATATAATGACTTATATGTTACATTAAAAACATCAGTTGAATCTGAAAAATCAGTTTCGCAATCTGAAAGAATGAGAATCATGCTTGAACTCAGTGATATTACTGAATTAGCTGATGAAAATGAAGAAATTTCTGATGAAATGAGAAAAAGAGATAAACTGTGGTGATTTTTTTCATGAGCAAATGAAAAAAAATTAGAATGAGTAAAAAATGAAAGTTATGAATTAACACAAAAAGAAATAGGTGATTTTTCTCCAGAAGAAGCAAAAGGGGCATTAGAATATTTAAACCTCAATTATGATAAGATTTCAAATAGAGATTTAAGTTTCCAAAGGGTTGGTTCTGATACTATTGAAACGCTTGATGGAGCATCTGAAATTAATGATTTCCAAGAAGAACTTATCAAAATAATCCTAAATAAGAATAATTTAAATATTCAATGATTTAATAATGAATATGTAATGGGTTTTAACTCTAAAGCCTGAAACTATTTAATGCCTATTAATCATTTTGAGGCATATCTTCGTAAAGATTCTACAGATATTAAAGATATTAACTCAGTCGCATTAAAAAATTACTTTTTACATTTAGAAAAAGAAGGAACTTTAAAATCAAAATTTCCAAACTTATTTAATGGTGAAAAAATTCAAGATTTAAAAGATATCTGGTTTAAAGATAAAAATACTGATACTTCAATTATTGATAGTATTACAAACTCACACAAGAGTGCTATTACAAAAACAATGAAAAGAGTATTAAATTCAGTATGATTAGATATTCAAAATATTACTGTTTCTCAAGATGATAAAAATCAAGTAAACGAACTGTTATGAAAAATTGATGATTTGAATAAATTACCAAATGAGTACTTTAATGATGATAAAAATTTTGAAAATATATATTTAATTTCTGATAAAACAAAATTAGTAGAAGTTTTAGTTTATATCGCTGAACAAAAAAATAAACAATTAGATGTCGAATTTTGATTAAACTTATTGAATATTTGAAAACTTAATCCAAAATTTCAATCTGATATTCAAATTATTCCTTTCATGGATATTCAAACTCCACAAGATTTAAGTTCTTTAAATAATTCATTTTTTGAACAAAAATGAAATATACATTATTTAATGTCAAAAATTGCACATCAAAGTCAAATGTCATCGATTCATATCGAACAATCTGCAGATAGAATAGTAAGAAGAGCAATGAGCAATGGAATCGAAACTCCTGACATATTAGAATTACTCGACATTTATAAAATTAACGAAAAATCTATTTGATTATCAAAATATGTAAAATATAAAATATTTAATTATTCTGAATATGATAAATTAGAGAATTCTCCAGAAAATAGCTATTTAGTAAAAACACCTGAAGATTTTAAAAAAGCATTACCTGAATTTATAGATAATTATCAAAATAAAATAGAAGATTATGAACATAGTAATATCGACAACTATCTTCAAACTTACTGAGCAGAATGAGTAAAAGAGTCAATTCCTGAACTTTTAAAAATTTGAATTTTACCTGAAAATATTATTTTTGACATAGATGATAAAGAGCTAATTATTGAAATATTAAGCCATAAAAATAATAATGAAGGCTCTAACTCAACACTAGAAAATAATTTTTCTTGAATTAGTATCATTGATAAAATTCCTGTCGATTTAAGAAATGATCCAGATATAATAAGAGCGGTAATTTATAATAGATCTATTGATACTAATATGCTCCATGTATATGTTAGAAATCTAAATATAACAAATGTAAATCAACTAATGCTTATTTTTAGTGCATTTAAAAGTAGATATTTATTCGAAGAAAATAGATGAGGTAATAGAAATATGCTCAAAAGTGAAATTTCTTTAGGGAGTGATAGTTTAAATCAACATATTATTAAAGAATTTTTTGCTCAAACTTGATTTTTTAATCTATCAATGAATATTTTAACTGAAGATATAACTTATATTGATGGACGCTATGAAGATGAATATAGTCTAATGATAGACCACTTAAAAGGTGCTAATATTATTCAAAATAATATCAGAAATGCCTCTGCACATTTAAACCAAGCAGTAAAAAATTGAGATATTCAAAATACTCAATCAGCAATTGATATAATTACAGAAAAATTTATCTCAACTGGTGTAATTTCAAAAGGAGAAGCAAACAGTCACGTTATCCAAGAACAATTAACTCTTATCTTAGAAAATCCGGATTCTACTATGATTG
>CAJXJP010000029.1 GCA_913055215.1 uncultured Candidatus Altimarinota bacterium
TGAGAAATTTTATTATTTTTAAGTTGTTTATTTTTTATAATAAATATTTTTGATTTTAGATTAAATATATTTGAATCAAAAAACACAACGAGTCAATCGAAAATTATGTTTATTCTCGATCTGAGTAAAAGTATGAAAACTCAAGATATAAATATAGATAATATACATAGATCTCGAGAAATAGTATCAAAAAATATTATCAAAAACACATTGAATAAATATCCAGGAAATCAATATTCACTATGAGCTTTTGCTTGAGAATATATCCAAGTTTTGCCTTTTACATCGGATAAAAATATATTTTTAACTTTTTTATCTTGATTAGATAATAACAATATATCAAAACAAGGAACTAATTTTTCATCAATTTTTTCTAGTTTAGAAACGTGATTAAGCAAAGAGAATGAAAGTGCAACTATCGTCATTTTAACTGATGCAGAAAACTTATCTGATACAAAAATTGAAAAATATAATTATCTTGAAGAATTACATATAAATACATTAATTGTATGAATTTGAACAGCGAAATGATGATTTATACCAATTTGAACTGATGCTTTTTGAAGAACTTTACATAAAATATATGATTGAGAAAAAGTTGTTTCTCAAGTTTTACATAAAGAAAATAAGATTTTTTCAGAAAAAAATAATTTTAAGTATATTTCTTTTGAAAAAAATTGAGATTTTAAAAATTATGAAAAAATATTATCTAAAAATTTAAAGGCATCTAGGTTTGTGATCGATTGAAACTCAAATAAATCCTTAACTTTTTATTTTACACTTATTTCATTTTTATTATTTATGTGATTTTTATTTTTTGATCAAAAATTATGAAAAAAATAATTTTAACAATTGCGATAATTTTTGTAATTATTTTATGAATATTTTCAAAAAATATATTTTCAATTTATTTTTATATTCAATGAGATACTAATTTCAAAAATAAGAATTTTATTGAAGCACAAGAGAACTATTTAAAATCTATAAAATATTGATACAACTATAATGTAGAATTCAATAGAGCAAATTCGCTTTATTTTATCTGAAAAAATTCTAATAATAAAGAAATAAAAATAAAAAACTATCAAAAATCGTTAGAAATTTATAAGAAATTATTAAAAGAAAAAAATATTGCTGAAGTTCAAACAAATCACGACTTTGTAGAAAAAGAACTTGAAAAATTTTTTGCAGAAGAACAAAAAAAGCAAGAAGAACAAGAAAATCAAGATGAAAAACAAAAATCAGAAACAAATAATTCAGAAACAAATGATGATGAAAATTTAAATTCTGAAAATAAAACTGAAGAAGAAAACAAGAGCAAAGAGAGTTCAAAATGAGAAAATTGAAATTCAGAAACAGATAATGAAAATCAAAAAACTGAAAAGAAAAATGAAGAGACAGAATGAACACAAGTTGAACAATATGAACTTACAGAACGTGATTTAAAAAATATTCAAGAATATACAAAAGAGTTACAAGAAGAACAAAGAAAAAATCAGAAATATTTTAATAAAACCTGAAATAATTGAATTTCGACTGAAGATAAAATGAAAAATAATTTTTTCAATGATACTTTTTTTTCTGATGTATTTGATAGATGATGAGAAAAAGATTGGTAAAAAAAAGAACGCTACGCGTTCTTTTTTTGTTTTATTACATACCTGGAAGGTTCATTCCCATAGCTCCCATTACTCCTTGCATTTTATCAGCAGCAACTTTTTGAGAGTTAGTAATACCTTTATTGATTGATTCTAAAATAGCTTTTTCTAATTCAGCTTTTTGTGAACCATTCATTCCTGAAACAAGTGTATCAGTTTCGAATTCAACTTTTTCAGCTTTCATTTCACCATTAAATGTAATTACTAATCCGTTTACTTCAGATTCAATGTGAGTATTTTCTAATTCTTTTTTAACTTTCATTGCTTGTTGTTGAAGTTTCATCATTTCTCCAGCTTTAGAGTAATCCATGTGTTTCTATTTAAATTCTAAATTTGTGCAAAAATTATATGAGTTTTCTTATTTTTTTCAAATTTTTGACTCAAAAAAAATATTATGATATCATTTAAATATATTTAAAACTAAAAAAATATTTATGTGAGCAACTACACAAACACATGATGACGATCTTATCATTTTATCAGATGATACTTCTGCACAACCAGTTACAGAAGAAATGATTATATCAGAAGACTTACAAAATACTTCAGATGACGTAATTTCTTTTAATGATGATGCATCTTTAGATACTTCAGATTTTCATAATAATTCAGATGAAACAATTTTATCATTTGATGATGAAGATACTTCAGTTGAAGTTCAATCTGACAATGATGTTGAATTAAACTTTGAACTTGATTCTCAGGATGAAGAAAAATCCCTTGATTTAGAAGAAACATTAGAAGAACCGAGCTTAGATTTAACTGAAACTGAAGAAACTAGTTCAGATGATGATTTAATGCTAGGAGGTTTAGATTTAGAAGATGAAGATGAATCGAAAGAAGAACATGATTTATTATCTGAAAAAGAAGAAGAAGAAACTGGATTTGATTTAACTGATGAAGTAGTTGAAGAAAGTGTAACTGAATTTGATTTAGAAGATGAAGTTCCATCAATGGAAGATATTTTATCACAAACAATCTCTAAATTAACAGAAAGAAATAATCATGTCTTAGCTGAAGAAGAAAAAGAAAATTCTCATATTTCTTCATTAGAAGAAAAAATTAAAGAATTAGAAACTGAAAAAATGGAAGCTGAAAATGCTAAAAAAGATTTACAAGATGAATCAAAACAAATTTCTGCTAATATTACAAAATTAGAAAAAATGAAAGATTCTGATACAGATAAAAAATAAAACAAATAAAAAAAGCGCCTTTGGCGCTTTTTTTTGTAAATATGAATCTTATACCGCTACAGTTTCCACCAGAGAAACAATTTTTGTTTCTGGGTGAATACGAATAACATCTGCTTCAACTAATTCCGTAAATGCGATATCGTATTTCGCTGGCTTTTTGCAAGGGTAACTACCTTTGACTTTGATTAGGAGCCGATTTTCAGTCACCGTTTGTTTGCAGTTTTTCAACGTATTCAGTACTCTGTTATGATTAGTTCCTAGTTCCATATCACTTTTCCTTTTTTTTTTTGTAGGTCACGTTTATTTTTGTTTTTAGCCATTTTGACTAAAAGAGTTATAGTATTTTTTTAAAAAAAGTCAAGAAAAAAAGTTTATATGAGAATAAATATTATTATATAGAGGTATTTTTAGCTATTTTTAACTTAAGATTATACATCAGTCATGTTTATTGGTTCATGATTAGAATTCATAGTTACATGCTTTATAATGAGTTTTGTTTCTAGTAATTCTTCAATAAGAGATCTATACTCAATAAAAAATTGTGGTCTATCTTCAAAAACTGTAATTTCTTTTGGTAAAAATTTTAATTCAAAAATAACATAGCTGATTAATGCAATAATTTTATCTACAGCATGTAATGTTACTATAGTATTTATATGAGTGAGTTGAGTTGCTTTGAGTTTAGCGTTTTGAATATCTTGAATCCCAGCAGTAAGAATTAAATCATGATTTTCTCTTAATAGCGAAGTTACACAATTTGGATATGTTTTTCATTCATAGAAATCTTTTGCGAGTACATCGATTCACATTGTATCTAGAATTGCTTGATTTCATTTTGCTCACCTATTTGTTCTCAGAAGTTCAGATTGTTCCAATTGTTCTTTTCTACAAAAAATTGTATCGTCAAAATCAGCGATATAAAGGTTTTCAGATGATTTTTTTAGTGTATTTTTTGTTTCTAATAATTTATTAATGAGTTCTTGATTAGCTCATAATTTTTTCAATGTTTCTTGCATAATATAGGGAATTATTAGGTATTGAAATTTATAATAATATTTTCATTTATGATTGCAAATGAAAATAAAAAAAGCTGCCGCAGGCAGCTTTTTAATATTAAGGCTATTTTATAAAAAATTAGGCAAAATAATAAGTTGTTGAACTTCGAATAAATTTAATTTATTCGAAAAATTATTTACGATAATACTAAAAAATAGTGTAATCGCTGAAATAATCATAAATTTTTTTAATGCCGTTTCATAAAAAAGTTTAAACTTATTATGAGACTGAATAGTCCCAAAATTTGTGAAACTGCTCACTTTTTCATTATAGATTTTTATGTCTATAAGAAAAAGAGCTAGAGCTACAGTAATTATTAATATATCCATCTTATTTTCCAATAAAAGATGACTAGCCAAATGATGTTTTTACATCACCCCTTTTTGTGCGAACAGAGTAAATAAAAAAAGATTATTGTCAAACTAAAATTAGTTATAATAAAAAAAATAATTCCCTCAGTTTTGAGAGAATTATTTTTTTATTTTATTTCTTTAGAATAAGTTGAACAGTTAGTCCATCAAATTCTACCGATTTATTAATTTCACCATCTGATAAAGATTGATCGAGAGTAGAAAGAGTTTCTTTTGTGATATAATCACCATAGATTTCCACTACTTTTTGAATATCTGCATCTTCAGATTTAATAGCAATAGAGATTCTGTCATCAACTTGATAGTCAGCTTCTTTTCTTGCTTCTTGAACTTGTCTTACTACATCACGAGCATATCCTTCGATTTTTAATTCTTCAGAGATATTTCCATCCATAGTAATTACCATTCCAAATCATGCTTCGATATTCATTGATTCATCTTTTGCAAGATAAGCAATTTCATATTCACCTTCATCAAGAATAAAGTGACCAACTTGAACTTGTCCGTTTTCGATTTCTTCGAAGTTCCCAGCTTTTGCTTCTCCCATAATGAATTTTACATCTTTTCCAAATTTAGGACCAATGGCTCTTCCGTTTGGTTTACAGATTTTTTGTGCAATTTCAGATGCATCTTCTAGAACAATAACTTCTTTTACGTTCAGTTCTTCTTTGATAATATCAAGATAATATTCATCTAAAGCTTCACCGATAGTAATTGATTGAAGAGGTTGTCTTACTCTGATTTTATTATTTGCTCTCCATGCGAGACCAAGAGAAATAACTTTTTGAGTTTTTTCAGTATCTTCGTTTAATTTTTCATCAATAACCGATGCATCATACGAAGGGAAGTCAGTTAAGTGAACTGATTTTTCTCCAGTAAGGTTTTTATACATATGTTCTGATATAAATGGCATAAATGGAGCAATAACTTTTGTAAGAGTTGTTAAAACTGTGTACAGAGTTTCGTATGCTTGCATTTTATCTCCATCGTTTTCTGATTTCCAAAATCTTTTTCTTGATCTTCTGATATACCAGTTTGTCAGGTTATCCATGAATTTCACGATTGGTCTTGTTGCTTCGTTGAGTTTGTATTCATCAAATCCATTTGAAACTTCTTTTACTAATTCGTTTAATTCAGAAATTAACCATTTATCAAGATTATTATCAAGAGTTTCTGGTAATCCTTTTGATTCAAATTCATCAATATTTGCATATGTTGTGAAGAAAGAATATGTATTCCATAGTGGTAAAATAACTTTTTTTACAACTTCTTCTACTCATGTTTCTGCAAATCTGAAATCTTGCGCTTCTACTACAGGAGAATTCATAATATAGAATCTCAAAGCATCAGCACCATATTTATCAAATACTAGATTTGGATCTGGATAATTTTGTTTAGATTTCGACATTTTTTGCCCATCCTCAGCTAGAACGATACCATTTACAATAACATTTTTCATTGGAGCTTTATCAAATAATGCTGTTCCAAGAATCAGTAATGTATAGAACCAACCTCTTGTTTGATCAAGACCTTCTGCAATAAAGTCAGCAGGGAATTTGAAGTTTTCAGAGTCATTAAATGGATATCCTTTCGAAGCGTATGGCATAGAACCAGATTCAAACCAACAGTCTAGAACTTCAGGGATTCTCATAAGAGTTTCACCATTGTCAGCTTTTACTTTGATTTCATCTACAAAATGTTTATGAATATCAACTTCTTCTCCAGTATTTGTATAGAAAAATTTTGTTTCTCCATCAATTTCCTTTTTCTCAATTTGACCGTAATCTTTATTTCTTTCGTATAATTCTTCGATAGAACCGATACAAACTTCTTGAGATTTATCTTCATTTTGCCAAACAGGAATAGCAGATCCCCAATATCTATTTCTTGAAATATTCCAATCACGAGCATTAGCTACCCATTTCCCGAATCTTCCATCTTTAATTTCATTTGGATTCCAGTTAATTTCTTGATTGTTAGCAACCATTTTATCTCTGATTGTTTCAACTGAAACATACCAAGCTGAAATAGCTCTATACATAAGTGGTGTATCACATCTCCAACAGTGTGGGTATGAATGATCATATGTATTAATTTGAGTTGTAGAACCTTGTTTTTTCAGTTCTTCGATCGCAATATTGTTAAATTCAAATACTTGAACGCCATTATGTTCTAATAAGTGTTCTGTATTTCCGTTATCAGCAATATGTGAAACAAACCCAAGTTTTTGGTCTTTCCCAATTTGGTAATCATCTTCCCCATAAGCAGGAGCGATATGAACGATACCAGTACCAGATTCAGTTGTTACGTGGTGACCGATAACGACTTTATACGTATTCTCATCAAAATTCATTCCTTTTGGAAGATTATCAGCATCAGCTAATGTTTTGAAATCTGAGAAGATTGGTTCGTATTTAATTCATTCTAAACATGTTCCTTTATATTCTCTCACGATTACGTAATCGTCTTCATTTTTATAATAATTTTTAACTAAGTCTCTTGCGATAATGTATGTTTCTTCTGTTTTATGATCAAGAAGTTCAACATAATCAATATCAGCTCCAACTGCTAAACCAAGATTTGAAACCAAAGTCCATGGAGTAGTTGTCCACGCCAGGATATATTTTGATTCATTTCCTTCTACTTTAAATTTAACCGTAGCCGTTTTATCTTGTTTATCTTTATACCCTTGATTTACTTCAAAGTTTGAAAGTGGTGTTGCACATCTTGGACAATATGGAACAACTCTGTGACCTTCGTAGATAAGACCTTTTTTATACAGTTCAGAGAATACCCACCAAACAGATTGCATAAAGTCAGTATCCATAGTTTTGTAATCATTATCCATGTCTACCCATCTTCACATTCTTTCAACGGTTTTTCTCCATTCGTTTGCATATCCAAAAACGTTATCTCTACATTCTTCATTAAATGCATGAACACCGATTTTTTCGATATCATCTTTTCCAGAGATTCCAAGTTTTTTCTCAACGATATTTTCAATTGGTAACCCGTGAGTATCCCAACCAAATCTTCTTTCTACTTTTTTCCCTTTCATCGTTTGGTATCTTGGGATTACATCCTTAATTGTACCAGCAAGGATATGTCCGTAGTGAGGAGTTCCTGTTGCAAATGGAGGTCCATCATAGAAGTTAAATTCTTCTGCGTCTTTTCTAATTTCTACCGATTCTTCGAAAATTTTGTTTTCTTTCCAGAATTCTAAAACGTTTTTTTCCAAATCAGGAAAACTTTGTTTCAGATCAACTTTTTCAAAGTGGTTGTGTTTATCGCACATACAAGAGTTTTTTAAGTTTTAAAAGTGTTTTTGATAAAGGAGAACTTTTTTAGAATCCATCCCCCTTTGGGTACTTCCTTTGGAAAAGGAAGACAAGTGTTTCCAGTTTAGCGTCGTAGGGGACGGAGGGGGTTAATTTAATTTAAAATATCAAGGGACATCATTCATTTCATTGTAATAAATTATCTCATGTTTTAAATTTTTTAATTCCTTTTGATTATTATCTTGTTCTAAATATCCCCGATATTCATTAAACGATATAAAATCATTTTTTATTACATTTGTAACAAACTGGAAAAAATTTTTATTTTCATTTTTAAAAAAAGTAAATTTTTTAATTTTCCTAGCTTCCGCCATTTCGCCATATAAGTTATATTTTCAATATAGTGAAATTATTTGTTCATATATATGTGGATTTTTAAAATTTAATTTTTCATAAGAAATAAAATTTTTAATATCATCCTCAATCCAAAAACACCATTCTTTCCATAATTTTTCAGAAATATATCAGTTATGATATAAATAATATTCTTCATACCATAAGTTTAGTATACTTTTGTAATCAGGGACTCAGTTTAAGTTATAAATATTTGTTTTTATTTCATTATAATTTTTAGAATATAATTCTATTAATTGAATTTCTTTATCTCGTTCATATTTTTTATATCAATACCAGAATATTAAAATTGCTCAAATAAATGTTAATAATTCTGTTGAACTGAGAAAACTTTTTCAAATAGAAAAATAAAATATTTGAAGTGAAATGAGCAAAAGTATTAAATAAAAAGATAATCGTGTAAGATTATTTAATAACAATCTTTCTAAATCAATAATTCAAATATTTTTAATTTTTTCTGTCATAACTTTTTATTATTAAATAATACTCCTTTAAAAATTATTTTTTTAGTTTCTGGTCTTTTCGGACTTTAGTTTTGAAATCGAATCTCTTTCTCTGTCCTAAAAGTCGAATCACTTCCCTGAATCCCTACTCTTTATCCAAAGAGCAGGGGGCTGCGTGTTTGGGTTTTTTGTAGCTATCTTTCTCTTCGGATGAAGAGAGAGAATTAAAGAGAGAGATTTTAATGGTTTTCAGCTAAAAATTATTTTTTCACAGAACTTTCTTTAGTGAAAACTTTAGTAATTGTATAAAAAATACCTCATAAAAGTAGCGTTCATATACTAAGAATTAATCAATGTATAATAGTAGTTATATATGTGAAAATATTAGGAAAATCTGTTTGAGAAAATATACTATCCGGTATGTGTATTACTGTAAATCATAATAGAGACATTAATTTCTCTGATAATCAAATTGAAATTCAAGATATATATAAATCTAGAAAAAATCATAAAAATATTAAAACGATAATTGATTTGAATATATATGCAAAATATAATGATTTTCTAAAAATTTTATCGGGAATACATTTATAATTTTTTCAAATAATGAAAATATAAATTAATAACCACGATAGTATTCATAATATCTTTCAAAATATTCATTCAATTACACTTGAAAAAAATAATCCAGGTACAGTATTTATTCAAACAATTAGTGTCCAAAAAATACTTCTTTCTAGTAAGTTTTCACTGATTGAATAATCATAGATTTTTTTCATAACTTTTTATTATTAAATAATACTCCTTTAAAAATTATTTTTTAGTTTCTGGTCTTTTCGGACTTTGATTTTGAAATCGAATCTCTTCCTCTGTCCTAAAGGTCGAATCTCTTCCCTGAATCCCTACTCTTTATCCAAAGAGCAGGGGGCTGCGAGTGTTTGGGTTTTCTGTAGCTATCTTTCTCTTCGGATGAAGAGAGAGAATACAAGAGAGAGATTTTAATGGTTTTCGACTTTTAGATTCAAGACTTAATTTTTTCCTCTGTCTTAAAGATCGAATCTCTTCCTCTGTCCTAAAGGATGACGCAAGGCCTAATCCCTACTCTTTATCCAAAGAGCAGGGGGCTGCAGGTATTTGGAATTGTTGGAGCTATCTTTCTCTTCGGATGAAGAGAGAGAATACAAGAGAGAGATTTTATTGGCTCTATCTAATCTTATATATTTTAATCATCTTTATAGAACATATCTGTTGCGATACTGTTTTTAACGTAATCTTCTAACCTTTTACTTGGTTCACCATTTGGGATAAGAACAATCTGATATAAATTTTTTCAGATATAGTATAATGTTAATATTGGTCAAAATGGAAGAGCCCACCATCATAATGCTAAGCAATATAAAACTCAAAATATATGTTCTTTTGTTGCGCATACTTTGCAGCAAATGTGTACTTCTTCTTGTCTATAACTCCAGTAAATAAACGAAGATATTTTATATGAGTAATATGCGTCGTTACGTCTGTATTCTCAACAAGATAAACAATCTGATTTGTATATTTCTAATGTTTGATCTTCAACAATATCTTTATCTAGTCATTTAGAAATAAAATCAATTTTTCCTTGATTCAGACATTCTTTATTACAAAAAACTTTTCCATAAAATTCTTTTCAACCAAATAGAATAATCGTTTTACAACTTCCACAAAATGCCATAACTTTTTATTATTAAATAATACTCCTTTAAAAATTATTTTTTTAGTTTCTGGTCTTTTCGGACTTTAGTTTTGAAATCGAATCTCTTTCTCTGTCCTAAAAGTCGAATCACTTCCCTGAATCCCTACTCTTTATCCAAAGAGCAGGGGGCTGCGTGTTTGGGTTTTTTGTAGCTATCTTTCTCTTCGGATGAAGAGAGAGAATTAAAGAGAGAGATTTTAATGGTTTTCAGCTAAAAATTATTTTTTCACAGAACTTTCTTTAGTGAAAACTTTAGTAATTGTATAAAAAATACCTCATAAAAGTAGCGTTCATATACTAAGAATTAATCAATGTATAATAGTAGTTATATATGTGAAAATATTAGGAAAATCTGTTTGAGAAAATATACTATCCGGTATGTGTATTACTGTAAATCATAATAGAGACATTAATTTCTCTGATAATCAAATTGAAATTCAAGATATATATAAATCTAGAAAAAATCATAAAAATATTAAAACGATAATTGATTTGAATATATATGCAAAATATAATGATTTTCTAAAAATTTTATCGGGAATACATTTATAATTTTTTCAAATAATGAAAATATAAATTAATAACCACGATAGTATTCATAATATCTTTCAAAATATTCATTCAATTACACTTGAAAAAAATAATCCAGGTACAGTATTTATTCAAACAATTAGTGTCCAAAAAATACTTCTTTCTAGTAAGTTTTCACTGATTGAATAATCATAGATTTTTTTCATAACTTTTTATTATTAAATAATACTCCTTTAAAAATTATTTTTTAGTTTCTGGTCTTTTCGGACTTTGATTTTGAAATCGAATCTCTTCCTCTGTCCTAAAGGTCGAATCTCTTCCCTGAATCCCTACTCTTTATCCAAAGAGCAGGGGGCTGCGTGTTTGGAGTTATTGGAGCTGTCTTTCTCTTCGGATGAAGAGAGAGAATACAAGAGAGAGATTTTAATGGTTTATTCTTTTAATTACATTATCTATATCTTCAAAAACTTCGTCATTTTTAAATCTCATAATTTGATAACCTCTATTTTTTAATAATTTTTCTTTTTCTCGATCTAATAAATAAATTTCTTTATTAGAATGAATTTCTCAATCTAATTCAATAATTAATTTATTTTCTGGAGAATAAAAATCAGCGATTATATATCTATCAAGTCAGGAATTTTCTTTTAAAACAAAAATAGGTTTTTGTCGATAAAATTTCTTTCAAATTTTTCAAGCTCTAATCATTGACCAGAGTTCTTTTTCTGCCGCTGTAGAATTTTTCCTTAAATTTCTACAAGCAATTTTTATAATATCTTCCATTTCCTCCTTTTAGAAAATAAAATTATTTACTTTATCCTATAAAATATGCAATTCTTTCTCAAATTACTACTCAGATTATCGTAAAAATAATGGTAAATATGAGTGAAAAAAGAAATTTTAAATATTCTTTTTCTGAATGAATTGATTTATATAAAAGAATAGAGGAAAAATTTAATCAAAATAATATAAATATTCATGCAACAATCATGAGGATTGGATTTTGTATTAACAGAATATTTATTGCTATTATTAATGATGCCAGGAGAACTGAGATTGAGATAAAGAAAAGTTTTACATTTATTTTTTTCATAAAAATTATTTTAAAAATAAAAAAAAGCATAAAAAATTTTCTAAAATATAGAAGATTTTTTATGCTTTCGGTTCAAATTAATTTGAAAGGTACCACCTAAAGCTGTCCTTGATTTTATTTTTATAACGAAGATTTCCGACTCCGAGAGGTTCTAATAAGATTATATATTAATATATTTTCTTTTCTTCCTCCAGCATTGTAAGTTGATAGCTTACTCAATCGCTTTTATTACATGAAAAAGTATATATTTTTTTATAATATATGCAAATTTTTATAAAAGGAGTATTTCTGATAACTGCTTTTATTTTTATTTATTTTTTCTTGTTGATTATTTAGCTCTATTTTTTATGAATTTTTACTTTCATTTTATAGTTTTATGATTATAAATATCGACTTTTTGTACAAATGTTACCAAAGAAAAACTCACTAACATTAGTAAAAACCAAGCTAAGATTTTATCATAACTTACCATTTGCCATGTTTCTAATTGATTTGGATAGGTCCAGACCTGTAGATAGGTACTGATATTTTCAGCAAACCATATAAATATTGCAACTAAAAAAAATCAAACTAATAAGGGCATATGTAAATATCTTTTATTGACTTGAAAATAAATTGAAGATTTCCAGAATAATATTAGAGCAACAGTGAAATATAAATACCTAAAATCCCAAATATAGTGATGAGTAAAGAAATTTAAATAAATAAGTGTTACGAGCAAGTATAAATGGGGAAGTTTCGGGAAATTTGAAAATTTAAAATCAAATAATCGCCATACTCTCATTAAATAACTTCAAACAGCAGAATACATAAATCATGCAAACATTGGAACTGATCAAATCATAAATATTCATTCTCAGTTATAATTCCATGAACCAACACTTGTTTTAAAAACTTCCATAGCGGTTGCAACTATATGAAATAACATTATTAATTTTGCCTCTTCCCAAGATTCTAATTTAAAATAGAGTAAAAATCATTGTATAGCAAAAGCATACAAAAATAAAAAATCATACTTTGTAATGATATCAATTGGATAATAATAATGAGTTGCTACCATTCAAACAATTAACAATATTCAAAAAAAACAAGCATTTGCCTGTTTTAATCAAAAATATAGAAAATTTTTTAAAAAATCTGACATAATGCTATATTATAATTATTATTTTGTTTCTTCAATTCCATACATCGCATGAATATCGTATTTTTCAGGATTATTTTCCAAAAATAAGTCACAAGAATATTTTTCTGTATCGTAATCATAATTATGGAAAAAATTTCTTCCCATAAATGTTGTATCTCAGTGAGCACAAATCACTACTGTTTCTCAATCATGATTTTTTATTATTTTTTCAAGACCTGATCTTACTCTTTCATCTACTTCAATAATTTTTTCACCGCCACCATATCAGTTTTCCCATTTATATTCTTTACAAGAAAAAACTTTATCTTGGATACCTGGTGATTGAATTTCGATAAAAGCGTTATCAGAAATTATTTCTAGGTTTTTTGATAGAGCCAAAGGTGTTATTGTATCTATACATCTTTGAAGTGGTGATGCATAAATCGCATGAATTTTCTCACTTTTAAATATTTCAGCAATTTCGTTTGCTTGGCTTTTACCAACTTGAGTAAGTTGAGCATTTCCGATTCCATCGTATTTTCCTTCTTCGTTATAGTTTGTTCTTCCATGTCTTACGAATATTACTTTTGTCATTTTTGTTATTTAAGGTTAGTTTTTAAATTTTATGAAATTTTATTATTTTTGAAAGTGAATTTTTATTATTCAGAATAAATGAAAGTAAAAATCATTACTACAAGCAGTAACTAAAGTTCAAAAAGGTATAAATTTTGCTTGAATACTTGATCCGTCATGTTGAGATAAGCAGTCAGAATTATTATTTATTTTAAAGTGAGCATAATCTCAACCAATATTTTCAATTGAAGTTGAGTATATTCACGATGTTTTATAATAATTGTCTTCTAATAAATCCTCATAATTATCAATTTTTGATAAAAGTGGAGAAAAACAGAGAAAAATAATTATAAACATATAAATTTTTATTTTCATATGATTTTTTAGATTAAAAATAAACATTTAAAAAACTCCTGGATAGGAGTTTTTATTTATATTCTGAAATTAATTCTAGTGCTTGGTCTCTGTACTCAGCATCTCTTAGCTCTGAGTATAAAGTTGCCTCATCGATAATATCTGAAATTTCATTATAAACATCTTCTTCGATATTTGGAATATTAAGAAAGGCTAAAATGTAATCGATATTATCATAGTTTTCTTCATTTAAGGCAGTTTCTAATTTTGATAAATATTCTGAATAAATTTCTTTTAATTTCATTTTTTTATGTATATTATTTAATGTAATTCCTTGCTTTTTTATGAAAAGGAAGGGGAGAGTAATTGATTTTAAAAATACTAATAATTGCTAATTACTTCATAGTAACCAATATTTTGATACATTGCACATGTTTCTAATTTATATGATTTTACTCAGCTTTCTGCGTTTAATCATAAAATTTTTCTTAGTGATTCAATTTTTTCTTCTCAGTCAAATTCTGAGTCGTCAGTGATAATAACTTCAATTTCATAACGAGCATCGTATTGATAACGATCAATATCAATATTGAATTGAATTCCATTAAAGTCGTAAGTATATTTTCCTCTTTTTGTATGAACAAAAGTAACACCAGTAGCGTCATCGATTGTTATATCAAATTCTTTCAATTTTTCATTAATTTCATCCTCATCATCAATTTCAATACTTGAATGAACTTCTCATTCAACAGTTAAAATTTTGAGCTCATATTTTCCATTTCTTAAACGAAGAAAATAACTATGTTTTCCCAATACAAAAGTATCAGTATCTAGGTAATAATCTTTTAATTCTTCATCTGAAACAAACTTACATTTACTGGTAATGATATCGTAATCGTGCTCAGTGAGTTCGTATTTTTTTTCGATTTCTCTTTGCATTCTGTATAATTAATGAATAATGCAGATAAATTTTACTTTTTTTTGAAATATTTTCAACATAAATAAAAAACGAAGATGTATCTTCGTTTTTTATTTTATTAAAGGTAATATTGTTTCGATATATTTTATTTCTGAAATTTCATATTGATCAGTTCCATCATTTCCAATATGGATAAAATTTAAACCTTTAGATTCTGCAATTTCTCTATCTCTTGTTCCATCTCAAATAAAAGTAGCATTTTCATAAAAATTTTCATCTTGAATGTGTTTATAAAATTCTTCTAAATGCTGAGTTGATTTCATAATATTTGTACTTCCAAGTATTTTTTCAAAATATTGGTAAATATTTCATTTTTTTAAAATATCTTCAGCAAAATTATCAGAATTACCAGTTGAAAGGAAAAGTGTATATTCTTTTGATAATTTTTCTACTAATTCACAAGCTTGATCGAAAAATTGTACTTGATTTTGAAGCGCATCTATTTCTTCTGTTAATTTATCTCTGTGAAATTTTGCTTGAGTTTTATCTTCAATAAGATTATTAAACAGTTCCTGTAAGCTCATTCATTGAAAATTTTCAATATAATATCTTGCTGTTTCTATTGATTCAGAATTAAGATTTTTTTCTAAGTAATTATAAATAATGCTATCAATTTGTGAATTTGAAACGACTAATGTTCCATCTAAATCAAATACTAGATACTTTTTCATGTATGTTTTTTTATATAATCTAAAATTTCTTGAATTCTTGAATATTTTGGACTTAAAATCCTTTTTTTACTCGCAAATTTCTCTACAAGTATATTATCATAATAGTGTGAATTATCCAACCAAATATCAGGAAATTCTTTCACTCAAATTTGGTAATAATATAATGCATTTTTTGTGTCAGCTTTATTTTCAAATAATTCTCAACAATAAAAATAATTTTCTATAGTTGGATAATATTTTATTAATTCGGAACATTCTTTTTCGAAAGTACTACTGTAATATATTTTATATAAATAATACTGTTCACTATAAAAATAATTTTCCGCTTCCAGTCATTGATACATTTTATAATTTTTAAAATGATTCGTATTTTTATAAGGAAATTCTTTTAATGCAAAAGTATGATTTTCTAAATAATTAGCGCTTTCTGAAGTAATATATTTGTATGAATAATAACTTCCAAATAATGAACTTATTAAAAATATAAATAGTATTGATTGAATATGGGTTGCTTGAATATTTTCGGAAAATTTATATTTTCTGTATAAAATCCCAGAAATTATAAAAATTAATAATATATATCATAATACATTACTAAAATTAAAACTTAAAAATACTATTCATAAGAATAAAGCATAATGACGCCATTTTTCAAGATGAAAAGGGAATAATATTTTTAACAAAATTAGAAAACCTGACAGTCATAATATTCAAAAATGTACCCACAAACTTAAGAAAATATTATGAGGGCGATCGGCTCAAAATCAATAATTTTCAAAAATGTACAATTCAGGGACTTTAGCAATATCAAATAAAAGTCATAAATTATCAGGTCAGACTCAAAAGAAAAATATTTTTAAATCTGAAAAAATGATTTTCAAAGTAGTTTCCCAAATATAAAAACGTGAAATAAATGATGAAAATTTTTCTGGAGCAGTATAAAAAATTATTCAAAATCATATAATAATTCACAATAAATAAATTATTACTTTAAATCTTTTATGAATTATTTTTTGATGAAAATAATAAAAACTTAGAACTAAAAATATTCAAATTGCAGATTTTGTTAATAATAGTGCAATTATAAATAATAGATTTATCGCTAAAAATATATGCTTTTGTATATTACTTTTTGCTTCTTTAAATTTTAAAAGTACTAAGGGCGTTAATAAAACTAAAACAAAAGCAACATAATTTGGATGTCAAAGTGTCGAAATTAATCTATTTCACAAATCTCCATAATCAAAGCTTGGAAAAAAATATTCATAAGTTCAAACAATACTTAGAAATATTCAAGAAAATATAAATCAATTTTCTATAATTGATTCTTTTCTCTGATGATATATATACTGAAATACTAAAAAAAGTGAGAGTAAGTTAATCCAAAAGAAAAATCAATGTCATTTGCTTTCGCTTCAAAATAGGGAATTATAGAATATTTCTCAAATGAGAGTGGAGGTAATTATGACTCATAAAAATCATATGATTGATAAATAAACTGTTTTAGAAAATTCGACTTTATCTCTATAAAAAAAGACAACAATTCAGTAAATTGTAATTAATAGTGGAAAAAAAATATTAAATAACATTGATTTTGTAAATTCATAATTTCATTCGACTTTTCATATATTTTCGAATCAAATATGAGAAAAAAATTGTGAATGAAAAACAGTAACTATTAAAATTATTAATATAATTATTGTTATTAATATATTTTGTAATCAGAATATTTTTTTTATTTTTTCAATGAACATAAAATTTCCTTAATTTTTATTTCTAGTATTTTACTGACAAATAGAGTGATTCAAAATTATATAAAAAAAATAATAACTATTGTTATTATTTTTTTTATATCAAATTTGCTTGTGGTTCTCAATGATAATATCATTGATATTCTTCAATTCAAAGTTCTTCCAAAATTTCTTGAATTTCAATATCCTCAATTCATTCGGCTACAACTGTAAGTCATAGCGATTTTGCCATATCATAAATATGTGATAAATATTTATAAGATGAGATATCGTTTTTTTTGATTCATTTTAATAAACTCGAATCAAGTTTTAAATAATCACATTCTAGTTCTAAAAGTCTTCTAATATTTGATAATCCTGTTCAGAAATCATCAATTGCAAATTTAATTCACAATTCTTTATATTTTCTTAGATTTTCATAAGTTGTATCTTCTCTCGTAACTGTTTCTAATATTTCAATAATTAATTTATCATATTTTCAAACGAAATCATTTTTAATTTTTTCATAAATTTCTTCTGAATTTATATCCTCATCTGTAAAGTTTACAGTAAAAACAGATTTAGATTTATCAAGATGATATAATATAGAATCAAGCATAACTTCAGTTAACTCTGGGTGTAGTCAAAATTTTTCAACGTATTTCATAAATTCTCAAGGAGAATAAACCTTTCAGCTGTCTTCATCAACGAGCCTAGCAAGAGATTCATATTTAACGACTTTTCAACGTCCATCAACAATTGGCTGAAAATGAGCTATGAAATTTCAGTTTGTAAATGCTGTTAAAACTCTCTCTCTCCATTTTATATTTTCTCTTTCTTTTAATTGTAATTGATCTGCTTCTTTTTGGTCAAATTCACAAAAACTTGATCATGTTCTTAATGCATTTTGTGCCTGTTCTAAGGCAAATCTATGCTCTTTTGAATATCAAACATGTATAGTTTGATAAATATTTCTATCGTATATTTTTCATATATAAAAATTTTTCATTAACTTTTTCAATCTAGCTTCTTCTTGATTAGTTTGAACACCTTTATATATAAGTGCATAATTTTTTCCGCCTTTAAAAACAGTATAACCTTTTTGACTAAATTCATTTTGCAAACTATTTTCAATTTCTTTTTCTAATATATGATGAGGAATAGTTTGTTGTTCTGTATAAAAATCTCTATCTTGAATATCTAATACATATACTGAAAATGGTTCAGATTGTAATTTTAAAATCTCTTCTGAAATGGTGTTTAAGTTTTTAACAGGATTTAATTTATTTGGATTATCTGTAATAACAGAGTGTACTTGATTTGTTATTTTTTTCTGCAATTGAGAACTTGATGAAAGTTCAACTCAGCAAAGATGATGTTGGTCTGGCGTTTTTTCAATCGTCATGACTTTTTTCATAAAAATAATATAAATATAGATATATAATATAACAATAAATCAAAAATAACAAATGTAAATAAAATAAAACTTCCGCATGCGGAAGTTTTATTGTGATAAATTATTTCTTTTTTAAGTGAGAGAGAAATAATTTGTAATTTTTAATGAAATCTTTTTTTGCAGATTTTATATTTTCTTTATCTTTTTTCTTAATTGATTCTAGATATATATCCAAATATTTTAAACTCTCATTTCTATAATTTATAACGCTTATATCTTGAGCTTTTTTTCTTTTTTCAATTATTTTATCAATTTTGGCAACTAATTTTGATAATCTTTTATCTTTTATAACGTAATATTTTGGAATATTAATCTCAGTTAATTTATTTTTTTCAGATTTTACTAATTTTAACAACTCTTTTTTCTGCGTGATTAATGATTTTAATTCTGGTTTTAGTTTTTTCAGAACCTTTTTCATTTCAAGATTATCTTTTTTTAATATTGCTGTTTCTAATTCTTTAAAATTTTTATTTAAACCTTCATAATTATCAATATATTCATTGTATTTCTCTATTAAAATTTCAGTTTTAGTTTCCGGGATCTTTATAAAAAAT
>CAJXJP010000030.1 GCA_913055215.1 uncultured Candidatus Altimarinota bacterium
TATATTTATTAAAATTTTCATTAAGACTATCATGTTTTTTATTTAATTCTTCAATATTATAATTTATATTTTTTAGTTCATCTTTTTTATCTTCTTTTACCTCTTTACTCCAATAATTAGTTTCATATCATAACTTTTTGATCATTTTATTTAACATATCAAGTTTTCACTTTCTATTGCTTATCACAGTTGCTCATGCGATTTTCTTTATATATGAATCATCTTCTCATGTAATTAAAAATTTAAACAAATTTTTTTCTGAAGTTTCATGAATTTGTTGTCATGAAAGTAGTGGGGACGAGTCTTTTATTATGGTATTTTCATCTATAACAAACAATCTAGAAATGTTTCTATAAGTTAATTCTATAGTATCTCAACGTTCATTTTTTCTAAGTTTCTTATTATTTAAATTACATAGATTTAAAAGAAAAAAGGATATAGTGTTTTCTTTTCAAGTGTTATGTTTTCAATCAAGTTTAATAATATTTGATGTATTTTCAGTATTATTAATATTTGTTTCATATACTTCATAATCTCCTCCTTTTAAGTCTCTTTTAAGAGTATATATTTTAGAATTTATTACTTCTATTTCTAATCTAATATACTCATATCCTTCAAGTTCAGTTATAGATTTTGGATTACTAGAAGATCATAACATATAATTAATACACTCTAAAATAAATGATTTTCATGTATCAGATGGTCACGATATTACATTAAGTCATTTTTTAAACACAATTGAACTATCTTTCAATCATTCTCAAGATATTCTCAATTCGTTTAAAATATATCATTTTCACATAGTTTTTATATTAAGAAATCATTAAATCTATAGTTTTTTTTAGTTCACTAATATTTTTATTTCAAAAATATTTATTAATAAATTCAGCATTAACATTTAATTTATTAGAATATTTTGAATCTAAAGAATCAATAAATGGTGATCATATATCCGATATTTGATAAAAAATTCATTCTCCCTTAAATTTTTTTTCTACCAATCATTTATTTATAAGTAAAATTAATCCTTTATCAATAATAAGCTTTCTAACTATAAGTTCTCATTTTACGTCTTTCATTTTTGGATGGATTGGAATAATATTATTATTTTCATCTCAATAATGTACGTTTAAAAAATCCAAATATAAAATTTTATTTATATCTAAATGATTAGGATAAGATTTATTTAATAGTATTAAAATTCTTAATCATGTTTCCACAGAATTATTAAATGGATAATATTTAATCTTTTTCATTTTCAACCCAGGTTAATTTATTATTATTAGCTAAATGATGACAAATTCCAATTCTATCATCTGGAATTGAAACATTAATTAATGGATTTGATGTAATACTTACCTTTAAAGATTCTTGTTCAAATGTTATTACTTTCTTAAATCAATTCGGATACTCTTCATAATTCAGTCTTTTTATTCATTTATAAATATCATCTTTAAAATTATCAAAAGTTCACTCCTCTAAGCTATCTCTATAGAAACGTTCTAACTGTTCAGCATAATAAAATCATAACCTTGCATCAGAAAAATGGTCATTAAATTTATTACATATTTCTCGTACATTTTTGTATTCTTTTTTTGATTCTGAAGAATATGCATCAAGTAATTTTCTAATGTAATTGAGTTCATGTTTTTTCACATCAATTGGAGTTTTAATTTCATCTCTTTTTTTTAATTCTCAACCAAATATATCTAAGTGATGATTATGTTTTTTATGCTCTTTAATAATATCTTTAACCAATTTTTTATTAAATATATTATAATTAAAATTTTCAACATATTGTTTAAAATCTCATTTCAATTCAACATCTTTAGTAATGGTTATACCTTTTTTACAGTGAGTGTCCCAATTTTCTATTAGATTTTTCTTGAGTAAATCTGTATTATTCAAAAAATTATCTAATTTTCATCATATTCAATTAGATGCTATAAAAAAGTATTTTTCGGGTATAGGAAAATCCTTAATAAATGTATAATATAACATTTTTCATACTTCTGTATAAATATCACTTGGAGTAAGTGGATTTTTATAGCGTTTACATTGATAACAATCCCATTTATAATTAATGTTATTTTTAGGGTCTTCTAAGTATCATATTATATCACGTCATTTATCTCCTGCTCATCAATAATTTATTACATTAAAATATTTGATTGGTGCAACATCTAACCACTCTTCTATAAAAGTTTCCCATTCATCCGCACTAAATAATTGTATTTTTTTTATAACTGGAATATAATTACCTGCTTTGATTTGATGTATATTTGTTAGTTTATTCAAATGATAGGTTTATCATATAAATTATTGGTTATATAATATCAATAAACAGTAATTTATCAATATATAATTCCCTTTAATAAGCCAAAAAACAAAACAAAGACATTGATTATAAACATTGGACATTAACAGGGCATTAATTTTTTAAAGATAATTTTAAATTATGTTAAAAAATTAAAAATATCGCAGTAATAAAGACAAAAAGAAGAAATAATTAAATTTCTTCTTTTCTTTATAGTTTTTTGAAGTTTTTTATAAAAAAATATCATTCATTGCATCTCATATTTGCAATAATTTCAAATATGTAACATTTGTCTCTCCATTTTCAATCATGCTAATATAACTTTTATATATTAGATTTTTTAGCTAATTCAGATTGGTTCAATTTTAATTTTTCCCTTCTAGCTTTTATTTTGTTTCACAATAAAAGTAATCAATAATTTAATGATTGATAAAGTTATTATTCCTAAAGATAAATCAAAACCAACTAGAATAATTTTAAATGTTTATCCATGAGAATTTGATTTAGAAAAATATCTAAAAGATGATCGTTCATGATATAGGATACTAAAAACAAACAAAGAAAAAACCCAAATTGATGAGTGTCAAGTTGAGTTTTTTCCCTAATCTAAGTCTATACAATTCTGAATTGACTGACTGATGAGATTATAAGTTTATTAAACTTTTAAAGAAAAAGCTTAAGGTGTTATTCATTAATGGTGGATTCACCGGGGCTTGAACCCGGGACCTACCGCTTAAGAGGCGGGTGCTCTACCAACTGAGCTATAAATCCATATGAATGTGGAAATATTCTATAAAATTTTCCACACATTGCAAATTTTTTACTATTAAACACCTTATAATCCCTCCTCTTTACAGACATGGTTAGGTAGAGTTAGTTAAAATTACTTCTTTATTATTTCTTCCTTTATCAAAGGAAGTACTCTGTAACGGAGTGAAAGAGGTATGGATTTAGAAAATTACTTTGCAACTTACGAAAACTCAATATAATCTTTGAAATATTTTTTATAATCACAAAAATGGCATTTGTTAACCCATATATTGCAAAAATTCAATGACATTCTCATATTATTGAATGAACAAAAGAAATTGCATCACATAAATGAAAATGGAATGAATACTTTGGAAATAATAATCCTTTAAGATTAGAAATTTGAACCGGTTTATGAAATTTCTTTAGTTGAGAAGTTCCTCTTCATCCAGATAAAAACTTTATTTGAATGGAAATAAAATTCAAAAGATGTTTTGTTAGTGCTGAAAAAACACTAGAAAAATGAGGTAAAAACTTCGTAGTTGTAAAGGAATATGGTCAAAAAATAGAAGATTTCATTGCCGATGGTGAGTTAGAACAAACATATATATTTTTTCCAGATCCATGGGGAAAAAAAGATAGACAAAAAAAGCATAGAATTATGCAAAAAGATTTTCTAGATATGTTGTATAGAAAAACTCAAAGCTGATGAAAATTAGTATTTAAAACAGATCATAGAGAGTATTTTGATGATACTCTTGAATTATTGAAAACTATGGATAATTGGAAGCAATCATACATTAGTTTCGATTATCAAAACGAATCAACAGAGTTTGATAAAAATCGATTAACAGAATTTGAAGTAATTTTTCATGAAAAAAACATCTGTTATTTAGAATTAATTAAGGATGAACAGTAAAAATAGGAAGTGAATGAAAAATTCACTTTTTATTTTTTGATTTTAATTATAATAGAATCATATTTATTTTGTAAGATATATTAAATGAAATATTTCGCAATTGTTATGTTAACAGTTTTATTAGCATCATGTTCTCTTCAATCTGAAGATAAAAAAGATACAGTTAAAGATGAACCTCAAAATAGTACTGTTGATACAGAGCTTGAATCAATGATGAACGATACAATCAAAGAAATGGAAGATGGGATGGATGAAATGAAAGATTCAGAAATGGATGAATCTAAAATTGAAATTCTATCATATACATATGCAAATGATGCTCAAGAAGTTAATATGGATATCGCTTATGAACTTGATACTGAAGGAAAAATATCTTCAATTTCAATATTATCAGATAACTATGATTTAAGTGCATTTAATACGGGATCTCAAAAGGTTCTAATCGGAAAAACACTAACAGAAGCATCGAATATTGATACTATTTCTGGTAGTTCATTAACAACAGAAGCTTTTAAAGAAGCTATTAAATCAAAAATTAAATAGAATGAAATTCACAAAAAATCTCTGTGGATCAAAATTAGAAATTCTCATTCCGTTGGAATGAGAATTTTCTGATTCAGTAAATAAATGTTTTAAATTTTGAGAATTATTTGAAAACAAGTATTCAAGATTTATCGAATGAAATCATTTATCAGAATTGAATAAAAAGTGAGGTTGAGAAATTAGTTCAGATTTAATCGGGATTTTGAAACTCTGCCAAGAAGTATCTAAAAAATCTGATGGATATTTTGATATTACTGTTTGTTCAAGATTAGAAAATTTATGATATTGAATAAAAACAGAAGAAATTCAAGAAAATATTTGATATAAAAATATTATTATAGACAACAATAGTCTATATTTAAAAAACTGAATTAATATAGATATTTGAGCCATTTGAAAATGATACCTTGTGGATGTTTTTTATAATATACTAGACAAAAATATAGACAATTTTACTATAAATTTTGGTTGAGATATACGTGTAAAATGAACAAAAAATATTTCTCTTGAAGACCCGATAAATCTATGAAAATCTCTATGAACAGTAGAACTTAGTAATTCTTCAATAGCAAGTTCATCTTGAAATAGACGTATTTTTTGAGAATCTCACCATTTAATTAACCCGAAAACGAAAGAATCACAAAATGATAAAATTTGAGTCTATGTTCAACATAAACTTGCTAGTTTTGCTGACATATTCTCTACTGCATTATTTGTTACTCCACTAGATAAATCATTAGAAATATTAGCATCAACACCTGGATTAGAGGCGTTAATAATTTCGAAAAATGGGGAAATTTACAAAAGTAAGTGATTTCAATATACAATAAAATAAGTGCCATGCCTATAAAAAACGTAAAAGTTATTCCAGGTTGTATTAGTTGTAAAGCATGTGAAAATGTAGCTCCAGCTATTTTTAAAGTACAACCGAAATCAAAAGTTATTAGTGAAAATTTTAATGACTTTCAATCAGAAATATTACAAGCTGAAGCTATTTGTCCTGTACAAGTAATCAAAGTCGATAAAGCAAAATGATTTCAATTAAAACTGAAATCAGCAAACTTAATCAAAAAAGATTATTTAACTGAAGATGTTGTCGAATTAACATTTAAAACAGATTGATTTACTGCTACAGCTGGGCAATATGTTTCACTTCAAATGGAGGATTGGAAATGAAAATTTAACAGACAGTATTCTATTACACATTTTTCAGAAAATAGTTTCACTCTGACAATCAAACTTCTTGAAGACTGAAGATGATCAAAGGTTTTAAGAAAAATTAAAACTTGAAAAACATTAAATTTTTTATGAGGATTATGAAAATTTGTCTTAAAAAATACTGAAAAAGAAAAAGTATTTATATGAACTGGTACAGGATTATCTCCTATTATTTCCATGCTTGAAAACACAAATGAACAAGTTAAAAAAACAGTGATTTTTTGAGTGAGAAATAAATCTGAATTGTTTTATGAAGACTTATTACAATCATTTAAAAACACTGAAATAAAAATTTATTTATCTCAAGATAAAACTGAGGATTATAATTATTGAAGAGTTACTGAAGAGATAAAAAACATTAATAATGATGCAGAGGTTTATATATGTGGAAATCCAAATATGACCGACAGCGTTGTTCAATGACTTACTAATCAATGACACTCAAAAGAAAATATTTATTCAGAATGATTTGTAGCATGAAAAGAAGAAAGAAATCTTTTTAAACTTATTATTTTAAAATGAACTATTCCCTATGAAAATATTTTAGAAAAAATGTTTTTAACTATCTGATTATTTTTACTGCCTGCATTATACCTATATTGAGCACAAGAATCAATACTTTATAAATCATGATTTATATGAACTATGAGTATTTCTTCTCTTTTATTTGCTCTTAGTTGGTACAGTGTAGTATTCGTAATGTTTATCAGACCATTGTCAGACTTATTCACAAGAATCTGATTATTAAAGAAGTTAACAAAATTTAGAAAATCGTTCTGAATAATTTCTGCTTCGATTATTGTAACTATGTTACTATATAAATATGTATATAATTTTGATAACTTCATAAATTATTTCAATCTTAGTAAATGGAACTCTCTTTACCCTTTTTTGTCGAGATTATCTGAAATTACAGCGGTAATTTTACTGATAACTTCAAATAATTTTTCGCAAAAAAAATTATGAATATGGTGGAAAAGAATACAAAGAAGTTCATATTTATTTTTCATAAGTTGAGCATTAGTAGCTGCAAAATGGTGACTAGATAGTTATTACTATATTATCTGAATTTGGTGAATTTTATGGCTATGAGCATTCTTAAAAAATAAATTTTCAAAATAAAAAACCTGCATAGCAGGTTTTTTTATTTATTTAGATATTTTTTAATATTATTTTTATGTTCTTCATAATTTATTCAATAATATATTTTTCCATATTGATCATGAAGATAGTAATAATATTCAGATGTTTTTGAATTTAATGTCGCATCTACAGTATTAAAACTGGGATTTCAGATCGGTGTTGGAGGGAGTCATAATTTTGTTCTCGTATTATATTCTGATTTTGTTTTTATATATTGAGAAACATAAAATTTACATTGATTGGAAGTAATTTTATGAGGATAACAAACCGTAATATCAGCTCAAATATGTCTATATTCTTTTAATCTTTTCTTTAAAATTCAAGCAACTGTAGGTTTTTCATGAGAGTTTTTTTCTTCTTTTTCAACGATACTTGCTAAATTCACGACACTTTCAATTATTTTTGTTGAATATAATTGTTTTTTTGTAACTTCATCTATAAATAATTTATTATACACTTTATTTTCGAAAGCCGTTAATTGTGAAATCACAAAATTATTTATCTTGAAATTTTCTGGATTCACATCATAGGTATCTGGATAAAGGTATCACTCAAGTGTTTTTTGTTCATCGATAAAATCGAAAAATTCTCATAAAGCTCTTATTTTTTCTAAATTTTGAACATAAGAAATATATTCTCATTTCTCTATAAGACCTCGTTGTGTTAAATACGTATCAATATCAAATATATTCCATCATTCGAGAATGACCGCATTTTTATTTTCATAATTTTGCAGCATTTTTTCTCTATATTCTTTTTTTAGAGTATTCAGTATAAATAAAAAATCTTTCGCAGTTTTACTATTATGTAGTTCAAATTTTTTAGAAATAGAATCAAGATATAAAAATGACTTTTTAGGGTTTAGATATTTTTTTTCTAGTGCTGTATTAAGCTTTTTATATAAAATTTTTCAAGAAATATTTTTATTCTTAACCTTTATTGTTATTGAATCTAGTTTTTTTTCTTCCACCTGAGAATAAGACGAAACAACTACAGGAATCAATAAAATAATTAAAAACGATAAAATTTTTAGTATACTTTTCATATTTGACTTTTTATTATTTAAAAGTATAAAATATATACAAATCTCTCTACCAAAAAGGATATACAAAATGAGAATTGGCTCTCCTAATTTAGAAAAACTCGTTTGCTTGCTGGTAGATGAGTTTAATGAACATCATTATTCAATCAAAAAAACTGAACTTAATGATGTTGATGATTCAACTATATATGAAGGATTACGAAAAAATATCCTTTGCGAAGTTGATGGTAAAGTTTCTCTTTCTGAAAGTATGATTCATCATTTTCAGAAATGAATACTTCCCTAGATTAAAAACCTGCTACGCAGGTTTTTTTATTTTTTTAATAATTTATTAATTTTTTTAATTTCCTCAGTTGAGTGTGAAGGTAAATAATTACTCCTTTGAGAGTGATTATTATCATAAAGATATTTTGGTTTTTCTCAATGCGCGATAAAATAATTATCATAATAATTCTCTCATCTTGAATTTATACACGATTTTAAATAATCTCAATTAATCAACTCAGAACTTAACATATTTGTTAATATTGTTGGATAGTATGGAGAACCTACTCAATAATTTTTATAAAATTCTATAAAATTATCGTAAGGATTTACAATTGGGTGATGTTTATATTTTTTTTCTAAAATAAGCTTCGTATCTTTATCGATACAAGTGTAAATTTGTCCTGAAAAATGTACTGGATCTTTATACCAGTCATAATATTTACTATAAATAATTGATATATCAATCACTGAAAAGTAAGTAATGAAAGCTATAAATATAATTATACAATTTCTCAAAATAAAATAGCTTTTTTTTCTTAATGTTAATTCATTTTTTTTATTGAAATAGTTATAAAATCAATACGTGATCAGATAAAAAAAAGATAATAAAATAAATAAAGCAATTCAAATAAGTATTTCGCCACCGTCAGAATACGATGAGCGGAAAAAAAATGAATCCATATCATGAAGCACAGGTAATCACTCAAATATAGAAGTAGCATATACTAAAATGCTAAAAAGTATCAACGATGAACTATAATATTTTATATTCACATATTTTTTCTTATATTTAATATTCTTGTAACAAGGCCACTTACTCGATTAGTTGAATATACTAAGAGAACTGCCGATTTTTTTAAGGATACAAAGCCAAGCTTTGGTATTATTAATGAGTTTGAGAATCTTGGAGAAGAGTTTTATAAGGCCTTTTCTAAATTAGCACATTTGAATCAGGGGCTAGAACAGGAAGTTAAAGAAAGAACACTAGAAATAGAAGAAAAGAGAGATCTATTGCAGCAACAGCTTATAGAAGTAAAATCACTCCAAGAAAGAATGATTGCACAGGAAAAGCTAACTTCAATGGGTCTACTTCTAGCGGGTGTCTCTCATGAAATTAGAAACCCTCTTAATCTTATTCAAAACTCTGCACTAATATTAAAAGACATTGTAGAAGAAATAGATGAAGAAAAAGATACTGAAAAGCGATTAGAACTATTCGAAGAACATAAGAATGTTTTTAACGAAGTTTCAAATATTGTTATTCAGCACTCACAAAGATCTACGCGAATTATTAAGTCAATGCTAGATCAGTCAAGAGGGAGCTCTCCAGATAAAACTCTCGTTAATATTAAGGAAGTTATTTTAACGAACTTAAATTATATAAATAAAGCGACAAATACCGCATTCTATCTAAGAACAGAAATAACAAAAAACTTTGCAAAAATTGATGAAGTTCTTGTATACGAAAGAGAACTTGGCCAAGTTCTAATTAACATACTTGAAAACTCATTCTATGCACTAATCAAAAAGCATGACAAGATTGGAGATTCATTTACACCTAAGCTTGAACTCTCTACTGAAGTTATCGACAATAAGATTGTCATAAAGATTAAAGACAATGGAATAGGAGTCCCTGCACATATTGTAGCGGACATATTCTATGCATTTAAAACAACAAAGCCTGCTGGAGAAGGAACAGGTTTAGGTTTATCTGTCTCTAAAGATATCATAAAAAAACATGATGGAACTATTTCAGTAAACTCTCAAGAAGGAGAATTTACTGAGTTCACGATAAGACTACCAATGATAAAAAAATAAATATTAAAAACTCAAGGAGGAGTAAGTTATGTTAAAGAAGACAACAATTGCTTTACTAGTACTAACTGGTTTAAATGTTAGCGCCGCTAAAGGTGGAATAATCATGGCCAAGGATCATATTAATTATAAGTTCGGTGGACGACTTATGTTTGATGGTGCGTACTATGATGACGACAAAGTCGACATGCAAAGCGGGACAGAAGTTAGAAGAGCAAGAATGTACTTTGCTGGAAAACTAAAAGAAAACTGGGACTTCATTCTTCAAGTTGATTATGCAGGAAACAAATCTACTATTAAGGCCGCTCATATTGGCTACTCTTGGAATAACTCTAAATTGACTCTTGGAAATCAATTACCTCCATTCTCTTTACAGCTACAAACAAGCTCTAAGTGGCAAACATTTACGACAAGAGCAACTCCAGTACTAACGCTAAATCCAGATAACTCTTTTGGTCTCTCTTATAAGACCCACAGTGATAAGTTCTTTTTTAAGACCGGTGTATATGGTGGGACAGCATCTAACTCAGATAGTAGAGAAAGATTTATACTTGGAGCTAGACTAACAACAGCAAGAAACCTAGGGAAGTCACTTAATCACTTAGGACTCTCTTACCTACACACAGAAAGGGAGGAGTCAGCATTTAAGTCTAGTAGCGAGACTCATGTAAGTGGATACTCATTTATTGATACAGATACTATATCGAATAGATCATCTGACAGAATTGCTGCTGAATATGCATATGTTAACGGTTCCCTATCTGCACAAGCGGAATACTTTCTTACAGATGTAAGAGGAAAAGGACTTAAGAAGACATCATTAGATGGATATTATGGTTTTGTAAGTTGGTTCGCTACCGGTGATACAAGAAGGTACTCTAAATCTTCAGGTGCTTTTGGAGAAATCAAGCCTAATAAGGAATTTGGAAAAGGTGGATCAGGAGCAATTGAAATTGCAGCAAGATATAGCTCACTTGATATGACAGGTAAACTAAATGGCGGAAAACAAGAAAATATTGCAGCTGAATTAAACTGGTACCCAGGTGGTGGTCTAAAATTTATGCTAAACCATACAATGGTTAGTGCAGAAAAAGACAATGTTAAAGACAAGCCATCTATCACACAATTTAGAGCACAAGTAACATTTTAATCAATACTTCCCCACTGGTATTTTTACTGGTGGGGATTTAAAAGAAGCCAGTTAAGACAAGAGTAGTAAGAAAAAATGACTTTTTCAAATATTCTATCCTAAAAGGTATTTATTTAACTCTCTCATAATGGCATAATATCTTATAAAATAGTTTTGAAAAAGGTATAACGTGATCAACTCAAGTTTAATGAAAATTAAAATTCTCACACTCCTATCTTATACACTAATAGGAGGTTTACAATATTCAAGTTTTGCCCAACCTCGAATTCTTACTGCTTCAGTTTTTGATATCGCTCCATGGGGATATAAAGATGATCAAGGTAAAATCACTGGAATTGAGTATGAAATAATTCAGGCAATATCTAAAGAAATTAAAGAAGAAATCAAAATAAACTTAGTTCCTTATAATAGAATGATATATCAATTAAAAAATGGAAATGCAGATTTTGGAATTTTCTTTAGAAGTAAGAAGAGCGAAACAAGTGCTGAGCCGCTAATAAAATGGGGAGAGCTTGATATCATCATTATTTCAAAAAAAGGTACACAGATAAAAGACTATAAAGACATTAAGAAGCTAAAAATAGCAGTACGACTTGGCGGTCTCTTTGATAAGAAATTTGATAATGATAAGACGATATTCAAAGTTAGCCAACGAGACTATGCGGAATCTATTTCTAAATTAACTGAAGGAAAAGTTGATGCTGTCATCGGAACTGCAGCAACATTATTCTATGAATTAAAAAAACAAAAGGTCGATATAAACTCACTTTCAACTCCATTCTATCTTAGCAAAAAAGAAGACTGGCTTCACTTTTCAAGACTCTCTAAGAATAAACATAAGAAAGAGAAGCTCAAAAATGCCGTTACAAAGCTTATTAAAGATGGAACTTTTAACAAAATATTTATGAAGTACCTACCTAAGAAATGGCAGCATCACTAGAAAACTTGATCTGAGTCAATGTCTTAAATCCCAAACGTGATAAATTCTTAATATAGGAGTTTACCATGGGTATATATCAGACACAGGCAATAAATCAGCAAAGTGATAAAGTATTAAAACTATCTGTAAAAGGTCTAAGTGATATTTCAGTCAGTCCTCCCCCTGAATTTGGTGGACCAGAAGGATACCTAACTCCAGAGGATCTTTTTTCAGCAAGTATTTCAACTTGCTTCATTCTTACTTTCAAAGCGATTTCAAGGGCAAAGAAACTAGACTGGAAGTCTATTGATGTAAAAGTTGAAGCGAAGTTAGAAAAGTCTCAACAAGGACTGAAGTTTACAACAGTCGACATATTCCCTGTCTTAACAATTTGCTGTAAAGAGAACGTAGATCCTTATTTGGAGCTGTTAGCAAAGGCCAAAGACTCTTGTCTTGTAACGAAATCAATGAATTGTGATTTTAGTGTTCATCCAAAAATTAAATTGGAAATGGTTAAGAAGTAGCTTTAGAGTCTTTTATAACTTTTATAAAATCACTAATCTGGCATTCTTTTTCAAGCTCGTGCTTGAGGTGTTTATCACTAATAACTTCATAGTTATTATTACGACCAGATTTAGTAACCTTTATGTAATTATCTCTTACAAGATCAGCAATAATTCTTTGAGTTGCTCTCTCTGTAATTCCGACTTTAACGGACATCTCTCTCACAGTCATGTTGGAGTTTATTCCAAGTAGGAAAAGAACATGACCGTAGTTTGTAAAGAAGGTCCAATTGCTCACATTGTTACCGAAGGATTGCTTTCAACAGAGGCCTCGATCACTGGAGTCTCTTGAAAGAATGGAAGAGAAGAGTGGTGAATATTTATTTTAAGTAGTCCGTCTTCGTCTCTAATATATCCAAAAGTATACTCTACTTTTATTTCCTCTCCGTTATAATCAGTGAAATAATAATTACCCATACATTGGGATGTTTCAGCTCCAAGAATCATATCTGTATTTTCAAAACGAATTTCTTTCCAAGGCTGTAAAGCAAAACCCTTATCTTCATCGCATTTTCCATTTGAAGCTATGAAATAAGATAATGCCTTTTCTTTCGTATTTCTAAACTGTTCTTCACTTGCTTTAGTCGGTTTAAAAAGGACATTTGAAAATTCATAGGCATATAATTCAGCAATAAGTAAATGTGCGACCTCAACATAATCTTCTTTTTGTTTGAAAGCACGACCTATATGAATAACAGCATCGGCCCATTTATTTTGAACTTTTAAGATATCGGTCTTTGTCATTTTCTTTACATTACTCATATTTTCCTACCTAAACAATTTCAAAACACGACATTTAATTCATGTTATATACTTCATATATATCTTATTTAAGTATTCTTGTCTACTGTTTTTGGGCCACCCTAACGTACTTTCAATAGGTTGAATTAGTATGTCATAATATTGTTATTTCATATGCTTAAGCTTGCCACTATTTTGTTAGTAAAGTAGTCTCTTAAGAAATATGGAGACTGAATGAAGAAAATTGCTATAACACTTATTTTACTTATGACTATGACTGAGATTGTTGAGGCCAGATCACGATTTAAGAGATCATTTGGAAGGCGCTCATCTCGAAGCCTATTCTCAAATAAGAAGAAATCTCCTTCAAGAACTTTCCAAAGAAAGCAAAGTACAAGACCGAAGAAGAATTTTAATAATAATCAAAATACCAATCGTAGATCAGGTGGAAGCTTTCTTCGAAGCATGGGCGGGGCATTTGCCGGTACTATGTTAGGTGGAATGTTATTTAGAGCATTTGGTATGGGAACAGGGGCCGGAGCTGGCGCCGGAGGAGGCGGAGGCTTTCTCATTATTCTCTTACTACTTGGTGCTGGAGCATTCTTTTACTTTAGATACAGAAAGCCTGCAATGCAAAGTAGCTACCAATACTCGGCACAAGATCCTACTCTAGAAACTGATACTGAGGAAGAGACAGATGAGCTTGGACTACTATCAAATACCAACTTCATTAACGATAGAAACAAAGACTTTTTTTCTATTCAGCATGCATGGTCAAAAAAAGATATTCAAAGTGTTAAGGATATAATGACGACAGAAGTTGCTTCTGAGTTTCAAAATGAAATAACAGAAATGGATAACAAGGGTCACACCTCTACTCTTGAAAATTTAATGATTCAACAGTCACAGATCATTTCTAGCTGGAATGAGCTTGAGCTTCAATGTGCTACGATGAAATTTGATGTCTCTCTAATAGAGTATGAGTCAGATACTAACGGAAATATCGTAAGTGGTAGTAAAGATAGTTATACAGACATTTCAGAGTATTGGACTTTTACAAAAGCTCCATATGATAGCCATTGGAAAGTTAGCGCAGTCGAAAATGAGGGACTCTAAGCTTTAGCACTTAGAGTCATATTGGTTTTTATACTTTTTAAGGATCTTTTCGTAGACACCATTTTCCTTAATTTGCTTAAGACCTCTATTAAAGGTTTCCTTTAATTCGGCATTGTGGGTTTTGATATTCCTTGGAGTAATCGGAATGATTTTCTTATAAGTAAAGAGACCACTCTTTCCTGGCCCTAAAGACTTCTCGAGTAAATTTAAAAAGATATTCTTATCGGAAATTACAATATCGACTCTTTCTTTAGCAAGCATATTCACCATAAGATTTTGGTCATAATTTTCAGTATAATTCCTATTCGATGAAACAGCTCTTTTAAATTCACGACCAAGAACTTCCTTTGCCGACTTAAAGGCCCAAACAGTTTTATCTGAGTAGTCTTCCATTTTGTCATAGCTAAGGTTTCTCTTCTTTAGTGAGATTGCACAGTCGACATAATTTAGAGTGACATCAGAACTATATATTTTAACTTGCTTTTGAAAGTAAAGATTATTGTCTCTATTGGAAACTACTATATCAATTTGCTTTTTTGCTAATAACTTGACCGCTCTTTTATAATGTAAATTCTTATACGTCGCCAAGGAAATCCCCTGACTCTTTAGAGTCTCTGCTACGATTTCATACTCAATTCCACTCTCTTTAGGAGTAATCAAATAAGGCGCCATAGACTTCGTAAATGCAATTGAGACTTCTTGAGAATAAGAAGAGATATTCAAGCTAAGTAATATATAAAATAGTACTCTTTGATACATATACGTTAATCATATATCTATTCACAATATGATTCAATTATTTTTATTTTGGCAAATTCGGCCAATCCATTGATAACTGATTGGAATACCTCGCTACTTAAAACCTTATCAGAACCAAATTCACTTAGAAGCATCTCTTGAATATATGGAGATTGACCCGTTCCACCAGTGATATAGACCTTATCTATGTCTTTAGACTTTAAATTACTACCTTTAAAAGCATTGAGCATACTTAGCCTAATCTTTGCAATGACATCTTCAATTGAGACTCTATAGCTATCCTCGTCTATCTCTTCATTTATTTTTACCCCAGGGTGCTGGAAGGAATATGTTGCGTTTGGACCACTACTTAGAGCAATCTTTGTATTCTCTATTTCACTATAAACAGGATAAGCAAGCTGTTCCTCAACCAACACAAATAACTGATCGAGTTGTCTCTTGAACTCATCGTTAATACTATAGTTTTGAATTTCTTTGAGAAGTTCCCAAGTTTCCCTCTCTCTTAATATGGAAATATGGGCGGGAGAACAGAGGCTTAACATAAGCTTTCGAGGGAACTTTAAAATATTTGTACTAAATGGAATTTGGTACTCGATTGTTGATCCAAAATGCTTAGAAATAAAATCCTTCATCATTCTACCGTCAAGGGCATCACCCGCAACAAATAGCCCGTCCATTCCAAGAACGTCTTTTGAAGAGTAATCCCCACTATGAACATTTAAAATAGTAAAGTCCGAGGTACCACCACCAAAGTCGGCAATAAGAACCTTCTGTTCTGTCTCTTCTCTATTTAAGTTTAGTCCCGCAGCAAGAGGCTCTGGACAAAAGATAATATTCGTAAAACCTGCAATCTGCGCTGCCTTTAACATTCTGTCTTCAGCAAGTTTATCACATGAGTCATCAAGGGAATATCTAGCGGGTCTTCCGAGTACGACATTTGTAATTTTCTTACCTGTATGTTTATCGGCCTTAGTTTTCATATCTTTTAAGAAGGCACCAACGAGTTTCTCAATAGACATAATACGTCCATGAACTTCAGTTCCCTTGAAGTTTTTCTCGGCAAGGAACTTTTTCACAGATCTAAAGAAACGTCCCTCGCCATCATTCTCCTCTCTATTTTCAATAGCATCCTTACCAAAATACCATTCGTTCTTAGAAGGAGTATAAATAATAGACTTGAGAATATTTCCACCATCGATATCCATTGGAATTAGGGTCACTTCTCCATCTTCTGATATGTGAGATAAGAGAGAGTTAGAGGTCCCAAAGTCGATAGCGTAAAAATCTTTATTCATAGTCATAAAATCTCCGATATATATAATAGCAGAAAAGACACCTAAAGGCCTATAACTTGTAAGATTTAACCCCATATATTGCAAGCGACTCCATTAAGTGCTAATTCAAGTCTATGAATAGTTTTGATCACCATTTAGTACTTGCTCCAATAAGAGGAATTACCAATTATATCTATCGAAATGCCATAACGAGAAGCTTTGGTGGTGCCGATAGTGCCTTGGCGCCATATATTGTGACGAAGTCTGATGGAGAGCTAAACAAAAGGCAGCTGCACGATGTGACGGCCTCAATTAATCTTCTGCCTACAGTTGGGCAAGTTCTTACTAAAGAGATTGATCAGTTCCTAGAAGTCGCACATATTTTTGAAGAGCAAGGTGTAGAGCAAGTTAATCTCAATATGGGTTGTCCATATCCTATGGTTGCAAATCGAACTAAGGGTTCGGGTTTGCTACTACATCCAGAAAAGCTAGATAAGCTTCTTAATGGAATTCAAAAAGACTGTCCTCTTCCCTTCTCTGTAAAGATTAGACTTGGACGTGAGGACTGTTCGGAATCAGATACAATAATACCTATTATAAATAATAATGGCATCGATGACGTCACTGTACATGCACGAATTGGTAAGCAGATTTATAAAGGAGAAGTAGATCTCGACGGTTTTCAAAGATGCCTTGATCTTCTACCTAATCCTCCTTGCTATAACGGCGATATAAAAACCGTTGAGCACTTTAATAGCTATAAGAAGCGATTCCCAACTATAAAGAAATGGATGATAGGAAGAGGACTCTTATCAAACCCGGCACTACTTGCACAAATAAAGGGCGAGACTTTTAATGAGTCAGCCTATAGAGAAAAACTGATCACAATGCATAATGAAATAGCAAAGGGTCACTTAGAATATGATAATGGAAGATCAGACTTTTTAAATAAAATGAAAGGGCAATGGTTCTACCTTAGTGAAACCTTTGAAGACACTCACAAAGTTTTTAAGAAGATTAAAAAGTCTAGAACTATTGAGCAATACGATGAAGCTATCGAATGGATATTTGAACAAGATATTTCTCTCAATGTCCTTAACGGGTAACAACTACCCCGAAGCAGTGCACAAGTTACCTCTCTAAACATAAGAACTATAATGTAATAGATATAAACTTATCATAAAGGGCCTTATGAAGAATTCATCTTTACTACTTATAGCAACAATTATTCTCATATCAGTAAATACTTTCGCAGACTTTACTGGGACATGGATAGGCTCTGGTGAAATCCAAAGACCAACACGTGAAGGTTCTTGCAAAGATGTTGAGATTAGATTGATTCAAACACAGAAGAAACTAACTCTTCGTGGAGGTCACTACAACTGTGATGGAATTAGCGCGGAATATCCTTACAGTGTCTTCTCTATTAGAGATGGAAAGCTATATGAAAGAGAAAAGTTTGTTGGAGAAATAACTGATAAGAAAATCAAACTTGTATCTCCAGCTGATGGATACGAATTAAACTTTAATCTCTATAAAGGGAAACTCTACTTAGTTGAATCATGGATAGACGGGGACGATTACCTTGTTATTGGAGCTGAGTTAACTAAATAGAGTCAACTTCACTCCAGCGATAAAACTTCTTGTCTGCTAAATCAAGAAGCTCCCTATCTTCTAGTGTATCACCATATGCATAGACTTCATTAAATTGAGAAAGGTCACAGTAATCTTTAACCTTATCGGCCTTAGCTTTTCCTGAGCAATCCCCGAATAGATAATTTCCGGTTAATAAACCCTCTTCAACTTCGAGTTCAGCACAAATTAATTCAAGACCATTTCGTGAGCACCAATCTTTTAAATAGATGTCTAAGGAAGCCGAAACAATAATGACTTTGTCTCCATTATCTAAATGTTCTTTGATTCTCGTTTTAGCATTGTCTCTAATAACAGTATCGATATAGCTTACAGAAAAGTCTTTAGCTTTAGTTGATAGATCTTTATAGCTTCGACCAGCAAGTCCAACCTTTACTATCTTCTGTCTAATTGTAGTTCCTTTTATAATTCCTACTTTATATCCCACAATATAAGGAAGTAATTTAATTCGCCCTAAGAGAAGTGACTTCTTATCAAGCACAGAAAAAATAAACTTAGTGAAGGTATCTTCAGTGGTTATTGTTCCATCAAAGTCAAAAAGTGCAAGATTCATAGTAGAAATCCTTTCTTATGGGTACATGGTAAAGAAAAGATTATATATGAAGCTAAGCCTTAGGGAAATATTTATTAAAGATACTGATTAAATCAGCTTGTGAGATTGGCTTACTTATAGAGTCATTCATTCCTGATTTTAAATATCTCTCTACTTCATCTTTCATTACTGATGCCGACAAAGACACAATTATCGGTTTTTTACTAAACTTTTCACGTATTTTCTTAGTTGCTTCAACTCCATCAAGCTTAGGCATGTGGTAATCCATAAAAATCAAGTCATATGAATTAGCACTATTCATAGCTACTGCTTGTTTACCATTCTCTGCTAAGTCAGCATCAACACCAAGGTTTTTAAGAAACTTAAGAATTACAATTTGATTAATTTTATTACCTTCAGCTACAAGTATTC
>CAJXJP010000031.1 GCA_913055215.1 uncultured Candidatus Altimarinota bacterium
TTTGCTGAATATTATTACCAACAAAAAAAAGAATCGAATTAATCGATTCTTTTTTTATTGTTCTAACATCTTGAAAACCTCATCCATTTCTTTTTCTGCAGAAGATAGTCATTCTTTTGCTTCATTTATTTTTTTAATTAAGTATGAAATTAAAAGTTTTGTTTGTTCTTTTTTTGCAGGATGTTTTTCGAGTCTCACTATTAAGTTTTCTAGAATTTTTTCTTGTTTTACTATATTTTCAGGATATTTATTTTTTATTTTTTTTACTAGATTATTTACAATTTTATCTACTTTTTGTTCAAGATTTTTTTGTAATCTTACTTTTTTTGAAGTAGATTTTTCTTGATATTGCTTCTTTTTTTCTTCTAATTCTTTCTTATATTCATCTGATTTTTTAAAATCTTCTTTATTATGTTCATAACCTCATAATTTTACAACATTACTACATATTCTATTTTTTTCTGTTGTAATAACACAAATTCTGAAAATTGCTGATTTTTTTGACCAATTCTTAAGTGAAAAATTATCATTTTCAACATCTCATAAATATCTTAAAGCCGGTTGATCTGGATAAACAGGGTTTTCGTGAGTTTCAGATCTCATAATTTTGTAATATTGAAAATCATCTCCCTTATATTTATTCCACTTTAACTGAATCAAGGCACCATCTCTTTCTGCACTAAATTCAAAATCATTTGAGAATGTTACAGTTTTGTATCATGAATCAACTTTATTAGAAGAATTTTTATATTCTGCTCATGTTGTTGAGATTCAAAGTAAACAAATTCACAGCAATGCTACAGTTTTTATAACTCTTTTCATATTTCTGATATTTAGAATAATAATACCTTAAATACTATCAAATTTTCAGTTTATTTCAATTTTTTTGGTCTTGTCATTCTTCTTTTTTTCAATATGATACATCCAATAATTTTTGAAAAAGTATATGGCAAAAAGAAATAGAGTTCAAAATAAACAAGCTCGTCCAATAAAAACATGATTTCATAGAAAGAAAAAAGTTCAACAGGGAACATATATTGCAAGAGATGAATATGCTATCAAAGCTCAAAAAGCTGGTTATAGAGCAAGATCTGTATATAAACTTTTAGAAATGCAAGAACGTTTCGAATTAATTAAACCTGAATATTCGGTTATTGATATCTGATGTGCACCAGGAAGTTTTTTACAAGCAATTCGTAATATTGTTCGTGAAAAAACAATTATTGGAGTAGATTTAAAAGAATGTAAACCTTTTTCATATCCAAATGTTTCTACTCTTCAATGTAGTATTTTTGAATACGAAAAATTATCAAAAATGGTGATAGATATTATCTGAGATGACCAATTTGATTTAATTACATCTGATATTGCTCCTAACACAACAGGAAGATTTGATGTTGATCAATATGCATCAGTAGAACTAAATATCGAAATTTGTAAATTTAGTGAATGGTTCTTAAAACAATGAGGAAATATGATTCTTAAAGTATTCAAAGGGGAAGACTTTAATGACCTAGCACAAGAAATTAAAAAACGTTTTGAAAATATGACAACATTTAAACCAATGGCTTGTCGTGATTCATCACATGAAGAATACATCATTTGTTGGAATAAAAAATAAAAACTCTCGCTATGCGAGAGTTTTTTTATAAATTCATTTCATTTTCAATTTCAAATTCAATATCTTTTTGCAAAGCAATTTGACGAATCATTTCTTTTTTTCTTCTTTTTTCTCTTTCTCTAAAATAATAGCTTTGTAAAACATACAAATAGGGAAATAGAAAGTATACTCCTCAAACATACATTAAACACAGAAATACAATTACTGTATAACTCAGAAGTGAATATTCATTCATAGCATAGAGTCATTGCATGATTTCACCAGGCGATGTATAAATATATTCAAATCCTAACATATATAAGTATTAATTATAATTCTTCAACTAATTCACCAGTAACGATAAGTCTGTTTAAAGTTGTTCCAATTGGCCAACAAGTCATAAGAGAAAGTTCTTTTTTATCATCTCTTCCTTCTAATACAGAAACATCTCCAGGAGTAACTACATCTTTTCTGTTAATTTTATATTTAAACTTTTTTTGATTGTAGTAAATAATAATTTCATCTCCATTATCAACGTGATCTAATAATGCGAATACATCATTGTAATCTCCTTTAATCCATGGGAAGTTTGATGAGTGTCCAAAAATAAAAGTATTTCCATCATTTCCTGGTTTTGCACTCCCTGGGTAACGGATTACACCATTTTCTAATTCTTTCATAAAAATATTTTCTAGTTCTTTTCCTCCTCATTCTACTTCTTGATTCATAATGTCAACTAATGGAATGTTTTTCCCAATTTTAGGAATTACAATTCTATTTTGATATGGAGTAATTTCAATATCTAAATCCATTCCTCTTGCATTATCTTCTTCAATAAGATTTTTAATAGAATATTCAGAATCTTTTTCTTCTTTTTGTTCTTCTACGATTTCTTTCTTTTTGATAATATCTTCTCTAAATGTTTCAGTAATATTAGAGGCTTCTACTGCAGTAATTAAACTTTGATTTGTATTTGCCATTTCATCTTGGAAAATATAACTCATAGCTAAATTATAATATGCGCTATAATTTGTAGTTACTAATAATAAAGCAAAGATTAAAGCTGATGTAGAAACATATTTTACAGCAAAGAATGCACTTGAAAGAACTTTTGAACCTTTTTTTTCAGTTGTTACTTCTTTTTTTTCTTCAATTGTTTCTGTTTTCATTTCAACAGCTGATTCTAATTCAGCTTCCATTTCAGAAAAAATATCTTCTACTTCTTCAGTTTTCACTTCAGGAGTAATAATTTCAGAAGTTTCAAGAGTTTCTAAAGATCCTAGAATATCTGTGTTTTTGTTTTCCATAATGTATTATTTATTTTGGTATTTGTTTTTGTTTTTTATAACTAAACTAATCTTATCATATAAAATTTTCTCTCGCAAAATCTGAGAGCAATAAAAAAGAAGATTCACTTGACGATTTTTAAAAATATTCTACACAAAAAAAATGTTTAGAAATTCAATCAACAAACTTTGCAAAACAATTTGAATTTTAAGCTTTTATTCTTATAGTGGATGTAGTTTTTAGATAGATTAGATTATTTTACAACTTATGGCAAAAATATATGAGAAAAGCTCTGGTGGTATCGTATATCGTAAGAAAAATAATAAGATTGAAGTTTTATTATTAAAGTGGCTCAACTCTAGAAACAAGGAGATCTATGTCATTCCTAAATGACATATTGAGGAAGGAGAAGTTGCTAAAGATACGGCTATTAGAGAAATAAGTGAGGAGGCAGGGTTAGTCTCAAATGATTTGGAAGTAATCAAATTTATTACCAAGCTGAACTATACTTTTACTGCTGGTTATTTAGAAAATAATCCAGTAATTGATAAGGATGTATATTTATTTTTAGTGAAGTACCATGGGGATCAAGATCCTGTTGTTCAAAAAGAAGAACGTTTCGTTGGTTTTGAATGGTTTCCGATCGAAAAAATAAAAAATGTTGAGGTTATGTTTGACCTTGGCGCAATTATTGCAAGAAATAAAACATATTTTATTTAGTATTTTCTACCATTATGATCGATATTTCTTATAAAGGGGACACTCTTGTTCTTGTAAACTCAGATAAAAAAGAAATTAGTTTTCATCCTGAAACTCACGAAGTTTTATTAGAAGGATTTGACGTAAATTATCCAGGTGAATATGAAAAAGCTGGGATTTTACTTGAAGTAAAAGAATTTGCATCAAAATTATTTTATCACTTTGTTGTTGAAGGAAATCACCTTGTTATTATTCCAACTGAAGGATTTGAAGCAAAAGAAGAAATTTTATCTTTCTTTGGTGATGTAGATATTCTTTTAATTAATGGATCAAAAGAGTCAGCAAAACTTTTTGAAAGTATTGAAGCAAAAATTGCTGTTCCATTTGGAGAAGGGAAAGACCTTTTCCTAAATACTTTGGGACAACATGTAGAAGAATCAAATGGATATAAAGTGAAAGCGGAACTTCCAATTGATAATACAGAATTTGTAAATCTAGTATAAAAAAATCTGAAACTTCGTTTCAGATTTTTTTTATTTTTAATACAGAAAAAAAACGAGATTTTATCTCGTTTTTTTTGATTGTTTATGATTTTGGGAGAACACTATCAATAGCAGCAAAAGTTGCTTCTTTTCCAGCAGGAACAATAACTGTTACGTTATCACCAATTTCCGCTTTAAAGTGTGTAACAGCAGCAGTTAAAACATCATATGTTTTTCATTCTGCGATTACTTGATATTTTTCTTTTTCTTTTGTAAGTAACCCTACTTTTGTTTCTCTTGCAATTGGCAGGATTTGTTTATATAACATTCTTCCACTTCCTTCAATGGTAAGTTTTAATTTGTCTCATTGAACCATTTTCGATTTTGAAGAGTAGTTTACAGGAACAGGGTATTTATTTCCATCAACTCCCAGCATATCATCACCAGTATACACTCATTCAACAATTTTTGATTCTTGGCTATTATATGAATTTAATCCAGTTGTATCAAAATTTACATCTGTATCAAGGTTCATGTTATTTTCTTCTAAAACATCTTTAAGTAATTTTTTTGCATTTTTGATTGATTTTTCAGCAGTGATAATGAAGTCTCTAATGGCTTCAATTCTTTTTTTATTTTCCATAATTTTTGTTTTAGTTTTTAATGACTATTAGTATTTTATCGAAATAATAGGGAATTGTAAATTAATTCGTCTTTACTTCTTTTAAAAATATATTTCTATAAAGTTTTGTATCTCTAATTGATAAAAGATTGTCAGAAAAAATCAAATAGCTAAGAACGGCCCAAAAGGAACTTGTGTATCCATAGCAGCTCATTTGTGCTTAATACGAGATTGAATAATAATAAAAATTGATATAAAACTTCCTGCTAAATATGTAAGCATTGTACCAGGTGCGGCAAAGCTCATTCATAATGGCAAACCTATAAGTAATGCAATTCTCAGATCTCATGCTCACATCCATCTTCCTCCTGAAACCAGTATTTGTAAAAAGAAAAATGTAAAAATTCATAATGCTCAAATTAATCCATTTAAGAGAGCAATTTCTCATAAAGCAACTCCCGTGATAGCTCAAAAAAGATAAATTGAAGCTAAACATCCTAAAAATATTAATACATCATATTTTTCTTCTAATCCAACCGTCATAATTACATATAGAGCCGAAATAACGGCAAAAGTCAGTATTCCAGATGCCCATACAATTCCTATTGATTCGTATGCTCCTGGTAAAAATGGAAAAATAGTAAATCCTGGAATAAGTGATTGTGCAAATAATGCTAAACCTGTTAATCAAACTCCATATGCGAGAATTGATTCAGGAATTTCTAAAAATAGTATATCATAAAATGTATAAACTATTGTAAAGAATGCTATTATAAGCCAGAATGCTAATTTAATAATTTCTAATGTATCTCACATAAATATGAGATTTATATCTATTAAAAAATATCAAATGAGTGCAAATAATGATCCACTTACTACTTCTAATATTGGGTAAATTCATGAAACTTTCTTTTTACAATATGCACACTTTCATTTATGAATAAGCCATGAAAATATAGGAATCAGATCTAATGCTTTTAATGTTGTATCACAGCTTGGACAGTGACTTCTTCCATCTATAATTCCACCTTCATTTGAACGGAGACGATAGATTACAACTGATCCAAAACTTCCAAATAATGTTCAAAAAATGAACAAAAAAGTATAAAAAAACAGTTCCATAAAAAATATTTATCAGAATAATACCAATAGTATAGCAGAAAAGGGAAGAATTACTAAATTTTTTAACGAAATATAAAAAATATTTGCAGAAATCTTTAAAAACATATAATATATACAAGATATATACTTATTATATACAGATGAAATTCAAAGTCTCTCAAAAATTGTATATTCATGTCGATTGTGATAGTTTTTTTGCAAGCTGCGAAGTCCTTCGTCATCCAGAATTTAAAAACAAATATGTCTGCGTTGGAGGAGATATTATCGTTGCCGCAACTTATAATGCAAAATACCTCTGAGTAAAAACCTGAATGCCCGCATGGGAAGCAAAAAAAATACTTTGAGAACATGCAGTATTTTTAGCTCCTGATATTGGATATTATAACAAAATTTCTCAAAAATTAATGAAAATATTACAAGAAGAAACCGCTTGAATTGAAATCTTTTCTATTGATGAAGCCTTTTGTAATATCACATGAATTCCTGAATATCATAAAAAATCTCATAAAGAATTTTTATTATTTTTACAAAATAAAATTTTAAATGAAGTTGGAATTCCTGTAAGTATTTGAATGAGTCACACTCGAATAAAAGCTAAAATTTTTTCAAAATTAGATAAACCTTTTGGAATTACGTTTTTTGAAAATACAGAAGCAGAGCAAGAAATTTTTAAAAAACTACCTCTTGCAATTATTCCATTTATTGGCAAATCTTACCAAAAAAAATTTGAATACAGAGCTGTTTCCGTTTTTGATTTTCTAAATATATGATTTTGGGAGCTAAAAAAACAAGTCGGGAAAAATGCAACTACTCTTTGGCTTGAGCTTATGTGAGTTGATGTATTTATTGTTAAAAAATCCACTCAAACTAAAAGTATTAGCAGGACACGCAGTTTTAACCAAGAACTATCAACTGATAAAAAATTTTTATGGGAAAAACTTCGTAGAAATTTTGAAAGAGCTTTTGAAGAAATGAATAGTAAAAATCTCGAAACATCAAACATAAGCATTATGTTTAGAAATAAAGAATTTATCTGTGAATACGAAACTTATAAAATTGCAAAATATACCAACTCACATAAAGAAATCGCAAATATTATTCAGAAACTTTTTGAAAAGCTGTATTCACCATGAAGGGTTTGTCGCTCAACAGGAGTATTTTTTTTAAATCTACGTTCTTATTTACCAAAACAACGTAGTATTTTTGAAAGCAAATTAAGAAATTCCGAGCAAAATTATCAACTTTCCAAAGTTATAGAAAATATTAATAAGGAAAATAATCTCCATCTGGTAACATTTTGAACTACTTTGTTATGAGAAGGGGAACAAGTTGTACAGAAACTCAGAGAATAAATATTGCCATTTTTTAAAAAGAAACTAGACTCTTAATATATATCTTTTTCAAATAAATATGCTGAGAAAAAAGAAATTTAAAAATACAAAAACATATAAATTTTTAACAAAATTATCAAAATTTATAAAAAGAAGTCTCATATTATCTTTTATAGTAGGATTCCTTTTTTTATGAATCTATCCACAATTTGGAAATATAAAAAATACTGATGTAATTATCGTTTATTGAAATGAAAACACCTATTCTGATTCAACTATAGTGTCTTTGAAATCTCGATTAGATATAGCAGCACAGTACTATAAAAATGATTATTCTGACCATGTTATTCTTGTTGCTTTTCAAAATTATGAAAAAGAAACAATGAAAGCCTATATTGCTAGTAAATGAGTGTGGGAAGGTGATATTATTTTACTTGATTCGGTAAATAATATATCTGAATCTGTTTCTGAAATACAAAATATACTTTCAATAAAATCATGGAATTCTCTCCATTTTCTTGCTCCATATTATGAAGCATATTATTTGAAAAAGAAACTTCAAGAAATCCCAAGAACGGAAACCTCATTTAGTACATCACAGAGATTTTATAGTTTTGATAATCTATTAGATATTTTTCCAACTATAAAAAATATATTTTTCAATATATAAAAAAAGAGCCTACGGCTCTTTTTTTAACTTTGTAATTCAATAGCTATAATTTCTCATCAAAGTTTTGCGCCATAGACTGGAATAATATTATCATCACAAGATATTTCCAAGGAATCTCGATCCATTATATTTTTACCTTTTATTTCTAAATTACCCGTTAATAAAAAGAAAAATACTTTATTGTTCGCAGATGATTTACGATAGGGTAACATCGTGTGAGAATCAATTCTTGCTCTACTAATTAGCACATCTTGATGAATCCTTACGGTTCAAACATCTTCTTTATTTTCGACTTGTTTATGCCAATTATTTCTACGTTCAGCAATCCAAAAACCATTTTTTTGATGGGATGGTTGAATATTTATATCTTTAGAATTAAAAATACATTCAATATATTTTAAATTTTGTCCTGAGTTATTATTTTTCACAAAATATTCCGATTGGAATCAGCTACTTATGCAATGAACATCTCCAGCAGAAATAGATTTTATTTCCTCTCAAATATGTAATTCTAAAGATCAATACAAAACAAAATGAACAATTTCTTGATTATGTGTTAATTTTTTTTGTAGTTTCGTATCTTCAGGAATGAGTACTTCATCAAGAGATATGAGCGATCAAAATGATTTATAGTTACCTCAAAAAACATGACGAATAAGTCATCATGAACAGTGTGATGTAGCTCTGTCATTTCATGTCTTGTGAAAAATATTCATAGAAACATAGTTAAGTATCAATACTCAATATAACTTTTTCTCCTTAAAATTTCCTAAATTATTCATCAAATGGAGTATTTTTATTCATTTGACAATATTCTAAATGAGATATACTCTCACTATTATATTTAATATTTTCAAACTATGAATCCACTCGTTACAGAAGTACAAGATAGAATTCAGACACATTTTTGAGAACATGTTTCTCTTGATTTCAAAGATGAAAAAGGGGATTGAAAACATTTTTATCTCTATATAGTTTCAGAAATATTTGAGTGAAAAACCAGAATAGAGAGAAGTAGAGAAGTCCATAAAATACTTGATGACTTATTAAAAACAAATTCAATTCATGCTCTTCGCTTAAAATTGAAAAGTCCAAACGAAATTTAACATCTAAAAATCTAATAATATGCTTACTCCAGAATTACAAAAAAGACTTGATGAGATTATTAATCAATACCAAGTTATGCTTTTCATGAAGGGAAGTCCAGAAATGCCAATGTGTGGTTTTTCAGCACAAGCTGTGGAAATGCTCATTGATGAATGAATTTATTTCGAAAGCTTTGATATTTATTCAGATGAAAATGTAAGACAAGGCTTAAAAGAATATAAATCATGGCCAACGTATCCTCAATTATACGTAAATTGAGAATTAATTGGAGGAATTGATATTATGAAAGAAATGCTCGAAGAATGAGAATTTTCTGAATTAAAAGAAAAATTAAACATGAATTAAAAAAACGACTCGAAGAGTCGTTTTTTTAATTTCCTAATCCAGCTTCAGCTGAATCATTTTGAATAAGTTCAATTGCGTAGTTATCAGGATCACGAACAAAAGCTATTTCTGTTGTTCCTCATAAAACTGGTCCTGGTTCACGTGAAATAGTTCCACCAGCTGCACGGATTTTTTCACAAGTTGAATAAATATCATCAACACCAAGAGCAATATGTCAAAAAGCATTCCCATGATCATAATTTTCTGAACCCCAGTTATATGTTAATTCAATTTCAGATTGTCATTCTCAATACCCTAGAAAAGCTAAAGTATATTTGTATTCTGTATTTTCTGAAGTTCTTAATAATTTCATCCCGAACATTTTTTGATAAAAATCAATAGATGCATCCAGATTCCCAACACGAAGCATAGTATGTAAAATTTTCATTTATTTGTCTTATATAATATATAGTCTATTTATAATAGTTTTTTAATTTTTTTCAAAAAAAATCCTCCAATAGCATTGGAGGAAAGTTAGCAAGAATCAAACATAAGATAATTCCTTTTCAACAAAATCTTCTTTTTCAAGAACTTTTTGTATCCACTCACTTGAATTATAACGACGAAATATTTTTGGTTTCATGAAACGAATTGTATCACGTTGTTCTTTCGTTAGGTTCCAAGGGTGAATGTTAATATAATCTCCTGTATATAAGTGAGGAAATAATTTTTGAAATTCTTCTAATTGAAAAAGAGAAGTACGTGATAAAAATTTTGATAATACTGCATCTTGCCGACTTTTATCTTTTTTAAAATGCCAGTCCAAAAGCAAGAACTGCCTTAAAACCAAAAGATCTCCACGTGCATAATAGGTTCCAATAAAATGGATTTCTATAAATTTACTATTTTTCAATTGAGCGTAATTGCTAACAAATTCTCCTTTTTTTCCAATTTTCTCTAGGTATTCCTTAGCTTCATTTTTTGTGCCACTGACAACTAAAATTTTCATATATGTACCATATATTTCCTAAGAAGTATTTTTACTATAATATTATTTTATAGTATGTCAAAGATTATATAATATTACTAAATTAGTAATATTATCATTGCTTTCGTGAAATAAATTTATATAATTCACTCGGCTAAAGAAATAAATTATACTTTATCATAAAAATTATGAACAAAATTATTGAAAATCTCAATTGGAGATATGCAACAAAAGAGTTCAATCCAACAAAGAAGGTAAGTGCTGAAGACCTAGAAACAATTGTTGAAGCCTTCAGATTAACAGCATCATCTTTTGGATTACAACCATGGAAATTATTTATCATTGAAAATCAAGACACTAGAAATAAATTACTTGAGCACAGTTACTATCAAAAACAGGTGGTAGATGCTTCTCACGTATTAGTTTTTGCTAGATCAACAGCAAATTCAGAAACACTTGTTCAAGAATTTGTAGAAGATACAGCTGAGTCAAGAGGTGTTGAAATTACATCACTTGAAGACTACAAACAAATGATGCTTGGTTTTCTTGGTCGTATGGACGAGAGTCAATATAAAATCTGGGCTGAAAAACAATTATATATTGCATTATGAAATCTGTTAACAGTTTTAGCTGAAATGGAAATCGACTCTTGTGCAATGGAAGGATTAAATCCTGCAAAATATGATGAAACACTATGATTGACAGAAAAAGGTTTTGCTACAGTATTTGCTTTACCTATTGGTTACAGATCACTTAAAGATAAGTATGCCGATATTAAAAAAGTTAGATATCCTACAGATAAAATCTTTGAAATGATTGGATAAAACAAAAAATCTCCCGAATGGGAGATTTTTTTTGTAAATAAATTTTAAAAAATGTCACTATAAAAAAGTATATTTATTTTGCGTATCAAAGTTTTATATAGTACTATGAAATAGTTATTTTATTATTAACTTTTTTGTTTAAATGGATTTATTCATCAAATTAACAGAAAAGCTTCTTAACCATCTTAAAGAAAAAAAGGAGCTTTCTGAAAACAACTTACTGAATGTAAGTGAAAAAAAATCAAAATATCAAATAGTATTTGAATTTTTATTTTTTATTGCTGTACAAGCGATATTAATCTGTAATATTATATTAGCAGAAGCAAGTTTATATACATTATTCGGATCTTTATTTTTATGTATATTTTTCTTATTATATCATAAAATTTTTACTAAAAAAATTACAATTGATCATATATTTCAAATACTAATTCCTATAAATCTCTCAGTAATAGCCATATGTCTTGAAGATTTTTGATTAAATACTTGGATGATATTTTTATGAATTTTTCCAATTATTTTTATGGTAAGAAATGCGTTCAACATCAAAAACAAATTGATTGAATGAATTTTCAAAAAAGTAGAAGCCGTTTTTTACTATCACAACTTATCTGTATTTTTAGCATATTCGCTTCTTATATTTGCATCAGTAATATGGAATACTGATTTCTCATTTACATGATTATTATTTCAAAATCACTGAAGTCATCAATTATTGGAAATTTTACTTTCAATAATCATTGTCATCATTTCACTATGGGGAACTATTAAATTATTTGAAAGTTATCTGAATTTTAAGTCACTTGAAAAATTAACTATTATAAAATCAATTGGTGTTTTTCTTTTATTTATCCTTATTTTTAGTATCCCATGATACTTAATGTCATTTCATGAATATAATGCAAAAGTTGCAAAAGAAGTTATTTATGAAAATGGAATCAATAAAAAATCATTAGAAAAAGCTGATAAATTATTTTTGAAAAGTTCTATTCTCGCATTGCATAAAAGTGGGAATTCAAGATACGATGATATATTTGAAACAATATATGATACGACTGTAACAGAATATTTTGCAGACAAACTTCCTCAAAATGAAAATAGAAGAAATAGAGCTACAAACTTATCTCAAGTAGAGGATAATGCACAAGTTGAAATTAGAACTTTAGAATTTGAAAATACAGTACAAACAGCAGATATGTTGAACTATATGGAATCTAAAGCTACGCTACATTTTCAAAATATTTCAAAGATAGATCAAGAAATTATTATGCATTTCAACGTTCCTTCAAAAAATTCTGTTATTACAGATTTAAAACTTGGTTTAAATTCTGAGCTTATCGGTCAAATTGCTCCTCGTGGAGCTGCAAACAAAGTCTACACTCAAAGTTTAAGAAGAAATATTGATCCTGCTTTACTTGAAAAAGTATGAGCAACAACTTATAGCTTACGTGTATTTCCGATACTATCGAAAACAAATGGGAGAACAAATGGTGCTCAAAAAGTAGAATTCACTATTCTGACACCTTTGGAAAAAGGTCAAAAAGATATTATGACGACTCCAAAGTTCTCATTTATTAATGGAAAATTTGTAAAAGAATCATCATATATCGAAAAGAATTACATAAAAGATAAACTGATTTCAGAAAATATTTTATATGGAAATGATACAAAAAATGCTTTAAAAACATCACATTCTTATACATTTAATAGAATTATAACGGATTCTATCAACATTTCAGATATTTGTTATGATAATACACTGGATAGTTATATAAATGGATATGATACGACTCAAAAGCAAATTGATAACAAAGTAGTCATCTTTATTGATAACTCTAAAAGTACGGATACTCGTTTTTATAAAAATACTATTTCTGACTTTATTTCATCTATTAAAAATTATAATAGTGAATTACAAGATCTAGATCTTTATACATTTAATTCGAATGTAAATAAAATCGTTGATACAAAAAATCTTGAAATGTGGGGATACAGTTCTATGAATGAATTAATGAGAAGTATCAATTCAAGAAATATTGAAAACAAAAGAATTATTATTATTACTGATGATGATAATTTCTTAAAAAATCAGACAAATAATACAAATATAAAATTAAAATGATTAGTAAGTAATCAAATTAATATTGTTCAAGTAGGGAATAAATTACGTAAATACCCATCTGATATCAATAATATTATTTCTGCAACTGCTTGAAATATTTATGAAATTTCAGATTTAGAACAAATTGATATGACTATTGCCAAAATTATGAATATTACACCATTTACTAATAAATGTGTAACTATTTCTGATAATAAAGATATTCAAAAAATGACTGCGGCAATCGCATCAAGAGACTTATTAAGATCAGTAACTGATTCATATACTCTTAATGAAGCAGCTGAAAAACAAACAACAATTGCAAAAAAATACCATATTGTAAATGAATACAATTCAATTATAGCGATCGAAACTACTCAACAACAACGTGATTTGGATAGATTCTCGCAACAAAAAGATAAGTATGAAAAACAATATAATAATTTTGATAATTCAAAAGTATGAATAAGTAGTTGAAACAATAGAGTCTCTTTCGGTTCATTCAGAGTTATGACAGACGATATGAGCTTACGTTCGTCCGGTAATACTATAACATTTGGAGCAGACTACGTTAACAGTTATGGGGGAAGTGATAGATACTCAACTGATTTCAGTTTCTTCTGACTTATATTCTTTATAATCAGAGTTACATATGTTTTATGTTTTATTAGCATTGTTTGGAGAATAATTAAAGCTCCTTTCAGAATTAAAAACGAAAAATAATTCAAATAAAAAGAAACTTTTTACAAGTTTCTTTTTATTATGAGAAAAATTCTCAAATAAATTTTTATTCTTTCAAAAAAATCATATACTTACAGACAACTTTATACTCCATAGACAAAAAATTATGGCACAAGTAGGAATTCGCGAATTCGACGCAAAAAAAATGTACTTTGATTTTATAGGGAAACCATATAACGCTTATAAAATTTCTGATTCAAATTCTATTCAATCTATCGAAGAAAATAGGACATATGTAATTAAACCAGACATGCTTTTTGGTAAAAGATGAAAATACTGACTAGTATGAGTAAATCTTGATAAAAATTCATGTATTTCTTGGTTTGAAGAAAAATTTCAAAAAAATATGCAAATTTCTTGAATTTCAGGAAATTTAGATGTTTTTCTGATAGAGGATTTTATCCCACATAATGAAGAGTATTATATTTCTTTTTCCGCTGAAAGAGATTTTGATATCGTAAATTTTTCTTTTGAAGGATGAATCGATGTAGAAGAAAATTGGGATACAGTTCAATCATTGCAAATCCCCGTATTTCAAGATCTTACAGAAAATCAGTTAGAGGAAATTTGAATTTCGGACATAAAAATTAAAGATACGATAATCAGTCTTTGGAACTATTATAAAACTTATGGATTTGTATATCTCGAAGTAAATCCTTTTTGTTTTCATAAGGAAACAGGAGACTTGGTACTTCTTGATATGGTAGCTAAAATCGATGACCAAGAATTTTTTAAACAAAAACATCATTGGAAAGACTTAGAAATCCCAAATACCTTTGGTTTTAATGAAAACCCAAGAGAAGAATATATTAGAAAACTCGATCAAGAAACATGAGCAAGCTTGAAATTCAAAGTATTGAACAAAGATGCCAAAATTTGGACACTTCTTGCAGGATGATGAGGATCTCTTGCTGTAACCGATTCACTTGGAGCACTGTGATTTGCAGATGAAATTGGGAACTATTGAGAGCTTTCGTGAAATCCAAACAGAGATTTTACAAAAGCCTATACTCGTGCACTTTTTGAACAAATGCTTGAAAATAAAATTACTTGAAAATATTTAATCATAGCTTGAGCGATTGCCAATTTCACTGATATTGCCACAACTTTTGCAGGAATCATTGATATTCTTGAAGAAAAACAAACAGAAATTCACGAACAAAAAATCCAGATTCTTATCAGAAGAGGATGAATTAATGAAAAAAAAGGTCTTGAACTCATAAAAATAGCATGTCAAAAACTTGAAATACCATGCCAAGTTGCAGATTCATCAGAATATATGACAGATATCTTAAAAGAAATAAAAATATAAAATGTTTACAAAAAAATCCGGAGCAATTATTTATGGGATGCAAATAAAATCAGCGCAACAAATGCTTGATTTTGATTACCTTTGTGGTCGTGATCCATCAGTTATTGCATTTATTAATGAATGAAAAAATAAAACATATCATAAATTATTTTTTGGAAAAAATGAAGTATTAATACCGAGTTTTCCTAATTTTGAAGCAATTCCAGAATATTTACACAAAAATATTGATACTCTGGTAAATTTTGCGAGTTTTCGTAGTGCCACAAATTCTACAAAACAAGCTATGACTTCAGGTTTATTTAAAAATATTGTAATAATAGCTGAAGGAATCCCTGAAAGGGAAACCAGAGAAATTATTGGACTGAATAAAGAATACAATCTCAACATTATTGGCCCAGCTACTGTCTGAGCGATGGAAGCATGAGTTTTTCGTGCTGGAAACACAGGGGGAGCATTAGAGAATATCATTGATTCAAAACTTTATAGATCTGGGAATGTTTGATTTGTATCAAAATCAGGAGGAATGAGCAATGAACTCAGAAGAGTTATCTCAGATAGAACCAATGGTACATCTCTTTCAATTGCATTAGGTGGAGATAAATATAACATCATGCAATTTCAAGATGCTATGAAAATTATGCAAGAAAGGGAAGAAGTAAAAATGATTGTAATGCTTGGAGAAGTCTGAGGAAGAGATGAATTAATTATCGCTGAGATGATTCAAAAATGAGAAATCACAAAACCGGTTGTTGCTTGGTGTATTTGAACTATTTGAGAACAAATTAGTTGAGAAGTACAGTTTGGTCATGCATGAGCCAAATCTAATCAAGATGAAGAAACAGCCAGTTATAAAAATATTGCTCTAAAAAATGCATGAGCAATAGTTCCAGAAAGTTTTATGGATTTTTGAGAAAAAATTCAAACAACTTTTGAAAAACTCAATATCGAAAGTTCAGATGAGAATAATAACATTCTGCATAAATTAGAACATATTGAAAACAGAAAAAAAACGCTCTTTACTTCAACTATTTCAGATGAAAGAGGAGAGGAATTAAGTTATAATAAAAAATCAATTTCCAGTTATACTGATTCATGAAGTTTTGCAAATGTGATCGGAAACCTTTGGCTCAAAAAAGATCTCCCTGATTATGGATTAGAATTTATAAACACAATTTTAATCCTACTCGCAGATCATGGCCCAGCTGTTTCTGGTGCAAATAATGCAATTGTCACTGCAAGAGCAGGAAATGACTTAAAATCATCACTTATTGCTGGTTTAACCACTATTTGACCAAGATTTGGGGGAGCAATAGATTGAGCTGCAAAAGAGTTCTCAAAAGGCGTATATCACAATATATCAGCTCAAGAATTTGTAGAACAAATGAAAATTAATGGAAAAAATATTCCTGGAATCTGACATAAAGTAAAATCAAAATTTAATCCTGATAAAAGATGTGAAATATTATGAGAAATATCAAAAAAATTTCCAAATAATAAACATTTACAATTTGCATTAGCTGTTGAAGAAATTACTCTTGAAAAAAAGTGTAACTTAATTCTCAATGTTGATGGAATGATTGCGGTGATGTTATTAGATTTATTCGAAGATATCTGAATGGATTATTCAGAAACTCAAGAATATATCGATGCTGGAATATTTAATGCATTTTTTATTCTTGCTAGGACCGTTGGTTTTATAGGACATATTGTCGATCAAAAAAGACTCAAAGAACCTCTTCATAGAACGCCTTGGGACGATATACTCTATGAATAAAATTCATAATAAAAAAAGAAACTCTTACGAGTTTCTTTTTTTATTTGATTAAGATAAATCCATCAGCGTTCATGTATTTAATTTCTTCTGTTCCTTTGTAATTAGGATTTGGAATACTTATATATTCAAACATAATTTTGTAATGTTTCCCGTTTGAATCAACTGTATAAACTAAATCTTTTTTATCGAATTGAGAAGTTCATTCTGCGATATATTTTTTCTGAATTTTTGAAATTACTTCAGAAATATCAATTTTACTTAAAGTAAAATCTTTTTCTACTAATTCAATAAATCAATTTTTTAGGTCAATTTTAGCATAAAGTTCTTCAGTATCTTCGTAGCCAACATTTCTAAGTTCGATAAGATTGCTATATCCTGAAACATCTAACGGATAAAAAGATTCTTTATAATTTGATCTAATATATATTGTTGGATCTTCTGATTCAGAATTTGAACTATATCTTCTTACTTTAATTTTTTCTTTAATTTTGTCAGTTACTTGCCATTCTGATGGACCTTCATATTCTTTATCTTTATAATAACTTGTTCCTTCTGATTTTAATTTATCAAATTCTTCTTTTCATTTATTATAAATTTCACTGTATTGTTCAGGAAAAATTTCTGATAAAGTATCACAATCATTGAAATCACAGATATATTCTATTCCTGACGCAATATTTTTTGATAACTCTTTATCAATATCATTATAATTATTTAATGGAACAATTTTTCCATCTTGAAGAATATTCGCTTCAATTAAATTCTCAGTTAAAAGTTTAGTTTGTCTTGAAATTGGTAGTTCGTGTACTGACCATGGACCAACTGAGATAATTATTGTAAAGGCTGTTAATAAAGCTGGAATTACTGGAAGTGATTTTTTTCTTGAGAAAACAAAATAGAGAGAAATACACAATAACCAGATACCAAAGGTAACAACTAAGTATCTATTTACTGTAATATCATATTGTGCAATTCTTAAATAAATCGCATAAAATAACATAAATATTTGTGGAATAACCGCATATGGGAAATATTTTCTATACGATTTAATGAATTTATTTGTATTTTCAAAAATATATGAAAATATGTAGGTTATATACCCAAAGATTGAAAATCCAATCACCATCCAACTTACTTCACCTTTTGGCCAATCTCCAAAGTTAGCTAAAACTTTGATAGAGTAAGCATATAAAATAATAAAATAAACAAATATAAATGGAATAGCGATATATTTTATTAAAAATGAGAAAAATGCATTTTCATTAAAATAATTTTCTTTAAAAGATTTTTTTTCTGGAATCTTTGTAAGAGCAAAAAGAGGAGTCATAAATGAAAATGCCAAAATTGCCCAATCTGCATAAATTTTATCATTAAAGATACTAATATCAAATAATGCAAATACAGCTGAAATCCCTATAGATCCTAGTGTAAATAAAATTAACCCTAAGATTGTAGAGATTAAGAATACAACACTAATATTATAAAAGTATGTGTAAAATACTGATTGTTTTACTCATTTTCATAAAATATCTTTTAAATATGGAGCAAAAAACAAATAGAAAAATATTCCAAAAAAGGCTAAAAGTAAGAATAAAATTGATTCAAAATTATCAAAATTTGATCAAATAATGAAAAATAATACCGTAGCAAATCCTAAAGGAAATAATTGTGAAATATGTCTTTTCCCAGCAGGAAGGTTCATATTTTCAGTACTCATATACAATGAAATACTAAAAAAGAATGTAATAATTCCGATAAAAATTACTTTTAAAATAATTTCTTCAAAACCAGATCATGGGTTTCCATGTACTAAAGATAGAAATAATCCACTAATCAGAAATACTATTGCTACAGGAAGAGGGAAACGACAGCTAATTTTTTTGAAATTACTGACTATCATTTCAAGTGAAAATATTTGTAATAAATTTTTCATACAAAGAAAATAATAAAATAAATTAGTTTATTTTCATTAAACTATGCGTATAATTTATATATCAAATTGAAATTTAGTTGAACTTCTCTTCAAAAAGAGAAATATCACTTCAAGTGAATTTCAATTGAAACAATA
>CAJXJP010000032.1 GCA_913055215.1 uncultured Candidatus Altimarinota bacterium
TTATATTGATGATTTTATTGATAAATTAGCGCTTTTCAACTTTTTAAATTATTTTTAATAGTTTTTTTCTAAAAAAAGTTTTGACTTATATGTGATTTTTCATATTATCTTTCACGTCTCACAGAGACACACACAAATATAACAAGCCAACTTAGCTCAGCTGGTAGAGCATTCGCCTTGTAAGCGAACGGTCGTCGGTTCAAATCCGATAGTTGGCTCCATTTTAAAAAATACAATTACGAATTACATTTAGTTTGTAGTTCGTAATTTTTTTCCAAAAATTATACAATGGGCAGATTCCAGAGTGGCCAAATGGGGCGGACTGTAAATCCGCTAGCTTAGCTTTCGGGGGTTCGAATCCCTCTCTGCCCACCATTGTTTTAATTTAAAATATCCCATGCGGGGATGGTGGAATTGGTAGACACGCTGGTCTTAGAAACCAGTGCTTAACGCGTGAGGGTTCAAGTCCCTCTCTCCGCACCAAATAAAAAAATATAAAAACCTATTAGAGAAATCTAATAGGTTTTTTGTTATTTATTTAATTAATATGTTATAATTAATTAAATAAATATTAATCGAATACTTCAATGGGAAATATAATTAAAATCATATACTGAATCCTAATGTTTTTTGCATTTTTTTCGTTAGCTAGCGCAGATAATTTTAAAAACTATCATTTTCCAACGGAAAGAGAAGTTTTTGAAAATGCAGAATATGTTATTTTATGAAATGTTGAAAAAATCGAGAAAAAACCTCTAAACTTTGACAGAGTTCAAATAGAAATCTACTTCAAAGTTAATTCAATATACAAAGGAATACTCAATAAAAAACATATTCTGCTTTATGCTAATGTCAATTGAGACATAGGTTCATTTAGTTCAAAAAATAATAACATAGAAGTATGAGATGATTATCTATTTTACTTAAAGAAAATAAAAAAAAGTAAGTATCAACACCACAGTGTATTTGCCAATAATCCTGGTGAATATTATGCAATAAATACTAGATTCAACGAAAACTATCGCAATATAGTTGCTATAAAACCTGTATATTCTATTTTTTGATTTACATATCACAAACAGATAAAAGAAAATTTATATTTATTTTATCTGAAATATTATATCGCTCCAATATTCTTTACAATAATATTAATATCTCAATTGATTTTATCCAAAAAACTTAAAAGAACAGACAAATCCATATTGTTTTTTTATACACTTATATATATGATCATATTTGATTGTATTAACGAATATTGAAATCAAGTATTTATTAACATACCGTATTACGGCAATATAAAGGATTTTATTAGTATATCAATAGTATCAATACTAATAACAGGTCTTCTTAGTGCTTTATTTTGAAAAAAATATAATTTAATTTTATTGTCTCCTTTTATACTAATTGGCTCGTTTATAATTTTTTACATTTTAGTCAATTAATTCTTGACTTTCATCCTTTTTCGCTTATATTCTCTCGGTCGTGAAATGGTTTTTTCGTACGACCGAATATAATTTTATATTTTTGTTCCGTACTTTGGCGGGCAAATTAAGCGAATCAATTATGAAAACAGGAATTCATCCAGAATCAAAAGAAATTCTTTTCGTTGATAGAGCAGCAGATTTTGTTTTAAAAGCAGTTTCTACAGCAAAAACAACTGATACTTTCGAACACGAAGGTAAAGAATTTCCATGTATCTTCGTTGAACTTTCTTCTGCGTCTCACCCATACTATACAGGTGAACAAAGAATTCTGAAAACTGGTGCAGTTGACAAATTCTACGCAAGAATGAAAAAAGCTGAAGAGCTGAAAAAATAATAAAAGAAGTCTTACATTTTGTAAGGCTTTTTTTTTGCCATTTTTTGAAAATTATATACTATGCCATATAATTAACATATATCAATATACTATGTCTACAAAATTCTGTATTACTTCAAATCCTCAAGAACTTCATCCTATAAATGACATACTATCTTCTTGGTTTGATAATTATAAGACATTAGAAGAAAAACTTATAGACCTACAATCCTATATAACGAAAAATCAAATTTCTATATCTTCAGAAAAAATAGATGAGCTTTCGCATTTTATATCAAACTTAGAATCTGAAAGTCCTGTCACTAGTCAACATAACTGAGAAGAGCTAGAATACTTCCCTATTGCGACTGAATTAACAGGTGATTTTATCACCTACCTAAACAATGACGATTACCGTAAAATATCTCATTCATTATTTATGAAGTTTTCAAATATATTTCATCAACTCATTCCAAATAAAGAAATCTTAGAAATTTCAGAAATAATTAATGCAAATGTAATCCGTATATTACAGAATAATTATAGCACCGTATATTTAAGATCGCAAAATTCAGCATTTAGTATCTTCCAAACAATTCACGGAGATTTGTCTATTTCTAAATACTCTCAATCAAATCAATCAGATTTATTTTATTCTGACAACCATAATCATGAAGTTTCTGAACTAGGTGCCCCTGAGGAATATATACATATTTATCAACATCCTTCAGCCCTCTATGGTAAGCTTCTAGAATTTTGTAAAATATGTAATTATTACCCAAAAGAAATTGATTCATTATTTGAGATTCAAAGCAATGTTCCAAATACTACTGATGCAAATGACATTTCTAGTTATACAATTAATAACTTTGAAAATAATTTAATACGCTCTGACAATATGTATAGTGTTGTTCCCGAAGGAATAAGTCAATTATTAAAAATAGAGCTTGATTCTAAAAATCAATTCATCTCCATATCAAATAATTGAATTGTAAAAATGCAGCTAACAAAAGAAGATATTTGACCTTTGTTGATTTGATTATTGAAAAATCCATGAAGATCAAATATGGAAATGAGAAAAATGATAGAAATTTTTCAAGAAAAAACCCTACAGATTCATAAAAACGAAAAAACTTGTTAAAATATTTGACTTTAAAAAATATTTCTTATAATACTTGTACTTTCTATTCAAAGACAGTGGGCAACAGTAAGACCTACCGAGATGAAGAAGGATAACGTTTTAAAAGAAGTTAAAAAGAATTTTTTCTTATTTAAATTAATACCAAAACGAAACCTTTTTATCTTGCAAGATAAAAAGGTTTTTTTTATCGAAAGTATATTTATATCTAGTAATGATCAAAACATGGCTGTTTCAAAACAACAAAAAAGTGAAATCCTTGCTGTTTTAGTTTCTCAAGTAAAAGAAGCTAAATCAATTGGTTTTTCAAAAACTACAGGAGTTACTGTATCTGAATTCGCTGAATTAAGAACTTCATTAAGAGAAGTTGGAGCTACTTATACTCTTGCTAAAAAAACTCTTATTAAAAAAGCTGTTAAAGAAGCTTTAGATATCGAAATCGATCTAGCTGACCTAGAAGGACAAATTGGTATGGTATGTTCAAATGAAGATGCTGTTGCTGGTCTTGGTAAAGTTAACGATAAAGTTAAAGCAACTAAAGGTGAAAAAATCGAATGGGCTGCTTGTATTTTCGAAGGAGAATATAAAGGTCTTGAAGAAACTAAAGTTCTTGCTGGTCTTCCATCAAAAGAAACTCTACTTTCAAGACTTGTTGGTTCTATGATGTCTCCTCTTTCAGGTATGGCAAGATTCCTTGACGCTGCTGCAAAAGAAGTTGAAGCACAAGGAAAAGAAAAAGCTGGTGAACTTGAAGCAAAAAAAGAAGAAGCTACTACTGAAGAAGCATAATTCAATTTTTAGTAGAAACTTTGAAGCAATTCAAAGTTTCCTTCTAGCAATTGAAGCTAGGTTTATGTAGACTTGATTCAGAATCTCATTAGAGAAATCTGAATCTGAGATTTTGAAATAAATTTGCATAAACAAAAATTTATACTTTATATTATAATTTTTAGAAAAATGGCTGAATTATCAGGAAACGCTACTAAAATCATGGATTTAGTAAAAGAATTAACTATTGTTGAATTAAACGACTTAGTTACTGCTATGGAAGAAGAATTTGGAGTTTCTGCTGCTGCACCAGTTATGGTTGCTGCTGGTGGAGCTGCTGATGACGAAGGACCTTCATCATTCGATGTTGTATTAACTTCTGCAGGAGCATCTAAAATCGGTGTAATTAAAGTAATTAGAGAAATTACTGGTCTTGGTCTTAAAGAAGCTAAAGCTATTGCTGATGCTGGTGGTAACGTAAAAGAAGGTGCTGATAAAGCTGAAGCTGAAGAAGTTAAAGCTAAATTAGAAGAAGCTGGAGCTTCAGTTGAATTAAAATAATTCATACTCATCTAAAAAAAGAGAAACTTAATTGTTTCTCTTTTTTTTGCGGATATTTTTTAATATGATTTATTTGACTAATGAAATATGAACTTATATAATAATAAATATTAGTATCTATATGATAGATTTTTTAACACAGAATCCAATGCTCAAAAAAATTATTAATTTTGCCATTAAGCCAGAATTATTCTTTCAAAATTCTTCTGAAAAAATAGTTTCTAAACTTCCGTACTTTTATTTTGCTGCATGTTTATATTTATTAGGACTAATTTGGATACAATTCCAAAGTTGATCATTGAGATTGTGAACAGGCGGATTACTTTGGTCTATTATAACTCTTATCTCTTATTTTTCTGCTGCTTCTCTTTTTTATAGTCTTCGTATTAAACTATCTTGATGAGAGTATAATTTGGAACTATCTGCAAACATAATAGTTTATTCAGAAATTTATTTAAACATATTCTTAACAATATTGTTATTCTATTTTATTCCTCAATTCATAATAGAAAATCCAGATAATTTTATATGAGTACATATTGATATAGAATTGCATACTTTCATTTATATACTATTATTACTCTTTAGTTATCACTCAATTTATTTAAGTTATAGAACTGTCTCAAAACTTACAAATGTAAAGAAATTCAGATCAATTATTCTTTTCATTATCCTTCCGGTAATATTTTCAACAGTAGTCCTACTATGATCTACTATCTCGCAACCAAACTTTTAACAAAATTTCATAAACAAAAAAAACAGAAACCTTCGGTTTCTGTTTTTTTTGTTTTCGTTTATTTTTTTATTCAAGCTCCGTACAATAATGCACTGTTAAATAAAATTCATACTGATTTTTTCCAGTCTCTTTGATATCTACACCAAATCATAACTCTGTGAAATATTGGTTCACAATACTTTGATAATGGGCTTGATAATCTTGAAACTCTTCTTTCATGAAGAAATCAAAAGTTCTCTTTACTCCTTGTTTTAGTTCATCTGTACAATTCCCGTCAGTACATGTGTACATTCCCCAACCAACATTTTCTGTATGCGTTTTTCCTGAAATATTTTTACATGTAACTCCCCTATCTCATAACCATGATGTAATTTTTTTGTAATTATAAAATGAATCTCCTACATCTCTTTTATGGCTGGCTTCTTCTCTACTTTTTTGAATTGCAGACCAATCAAAGGCAGTTTGTTCTAAAGTTTTTGAATACTTATATTTATAAATTCCTCTCGAACTACGAGCATCATTATTTAAGCCCATCCAATAATCTTTTACTTCTTCGAAATCAACATTATATTTTGAAAGTTTTCCCGAAATATCCACTTCCGGAATTGTTGGTTTTTCAACTTCAGGCACTTTTTCTACTTCTTTTTCGGGTTCTTTTTCAGTATTATCTGTTTCTTCTTCTGGAATTACAGGTTCAATATTATCTATTTCTTCTTGGATTTTCTTATCTAATTGGTCATAGATTTCACGAAAAATCGCTTTATTTTTTGTTGATAGTCTTTTTGTTGATAATATTTCAAATATTCTATTTTTTATAGTCGATGGAAAGTCTTCTCCATATTTCCCTTGCAATTTATATACATCTGAAATAAATTTTTCAACTGTTTTTTTACTTCTCGATGATAATGGAGTTTTTGCTAATTTTTTAGATGCATTTTTCCAAATCCAAAGAGTTTTATTTCCTCATCATTTAACTTGGTAGAATATATCTGACTCTCAAATTACTTCATATTTTTCTCAAACTGCTGCGGTTCTATAAATATTTCCTTCAATAATACATGGTGACGTTCTTATGTTTACCACTCAACTTGTTTCCATATCAAATGAAAATTTCTGAGTTGGTTGAGCTGAACAAGATGCATTTACTGTATTATTTATTCACAGAAATACTAAAAAAAATGCAAGAAAAAATATTATCTTTTTCATATAATTTATTTTATTTTTAAAATTTTTATTTAAGTAACTATTTTATGCGTTTCTCTTTTTTTTACAAATATGATTTATTTTATTTTTTTGTATACAGATAAATTTTATTTATCACCAACTTTATTTGACAACTCTATTATTTTCTGTAAACTCCATTTACACATTAAAAAGAGGAGGTGTGTATGAATTATCGTCATAAAGTCTATACATTAGCAATAGCATTACTAGTTTTGGTATTTTTTGCATCTCCTATTCCGGATATGCTTATCAGTGCCATTCTCTCAAATTGGGAAAATTTACTAGTTACTCTAGTCTGTTTTGCTATATGCTTTTACTGTATCACGATGTATATTCTGAGAAAGAATTCGTCCCTTTGGCAATAAATGCCTAAGGGCATTTTTTTTGTATTAAATTTTCTTTTTGTAATTTTGAAAGCTGTTTAATACGATATTCTTCTTTACTCGCCTCAGATTTATTTTCCCACTCAGAAAAATAACTGATTTCCACAGGTCTTCTCATACGCGTATATTTCGCTCATTTTGGTGAATTATTATGCTCATCTATTCTTCTCTCCAAATCAGTTGTTATCCCTGTATATAAACTATTATCTGAACAACGAACTATATAAACAAACCACATATTTTTATATTTTAACGAGTAGTTGTTTCTATTATAAAAAACAATGCTTTATATGAAAATAATTTTTTAAATTCATATTTTTGTAAAAATATTCGGAATATGATACTCTTATAAAGATTATATCCTCCTCCCCCCTTTTTTATATATGAAGTCCGTAACGAAACCCGAATATTCCATTGAGTGAAATGATTGTCAAAAATTCAATCCTAACACGATAAACTCTGAGAGTTTATCGCCTTTTTGTAGTTATTTTTCAGAAAAAACTAATAGTATTCTTCCTCCCAAAAATAAAAACTCAGCAAATGAAGAAATCATTCACGATGATGCTTTGTATCAAAAAGTTATTCAAAATGAAGCTTTATCTGAACAAGAGTTAGAAAAAACAGAATATATTATAAATGAAAATTTTCCACTCTATTCAATTCTAACAAAACTTGGAACAAATACTCCATATCAATATATGATTTTTTCTTGAGTAAAGTCGCTCAATGATAACGTGAGCCAAAGTTTTTGTGATGAGGTGCTCAATAGATTTAAAGAACATATATTAAAAGATTATCCTTGAATTGAACCGGTTTGGAATAATTATAAAAATTTTCTAATTAAAGCCGAAGACAAAGCTCAATTTCCGAGCGCACAGACGCTTCAAAAAGTTCTCGAAAAATCATTTAAAGAAGCCGAAGTTGCCAATCATCTAGAAGATAGAAAAATTACTAATTCTTTAAAAGTCGTTTCTAATAATGGAAACATTGCCAATAATGAGCATGATGAAATTATCTACCAAGTTGCGCTCAGTCGTATGGAACTTGAAAGAGATGTATTAGGAATTGATCATGGGATCCGTGAAACAATACAGTTAGAAAAAGATATTTTTGAAACATATTCAAAAAATGGTTCTGAATCATATTGTATTATCGATAGTTGAGAACCAAAAGAAGTATTTGAAAATAAAGATTGAATCTTATATAAAACGTCTATTTTTAGAAATAAAGTAGTAACTGAAACATTTAGGATCTTCAACAATCAATGATTAGTTGATGTAAATGTTCTCAGCATGATTCGTAAGAATGAACTTCCTGTAGATATGCCATTATATAAAGATTTAAAATCTCTGATTCATTCATATATAGCAAATGGTGAATTTATTCCTCCTTTCATATCAGATTATAAACTTCCTTTTGGGGATGTCGTAAATATTGAGGAACTTGACGAATATAATATTTGTTTAAATGAGTTACATTCTGGTCAACAAGTATCAAATCTTGAGTTTTTTCATAAATTGTTCAAACAAAACTATAAATGACTGCTTTCAAAAAGAGCGTTTTATGATAATATAAATCAACCTTGAAATCTCGTTTATATAGATATTCGTGATATGTGAAGTATGAATATTCATGATATTTCACATTGTTTACATAAGTACAATAATGACTGTGCTGAAATAGATCTACAAAATAACAATGATGATTTAAAAAACTGGCATAAACATATTTCGCATAAAGAAATGGTTTTAGATTCAGGAAAAGTAGTAACAGAAAAATTTCAAAGTTTAGTACAAAAAATACAAAATTATCTACAATATACGGATCCAAACATTCATGGATCAATGCATATTTGATGAGATGAAATTTTATTATTTATCCCAGAGACAGCAAGTCAATCTTGAGTTGAATCAAAAGGATTATTCGAAATATTCGATAGTGAAGCTATAAAAGCAAGAATTATAAAAAAATCGATTGAAAAAAATGAAGTTTTAGAATGATGAGAAAAAATAGTTTCTCAAACAGAAAAATATAATAGATTTTCAAAAATATTAGAAAAACGTTGTCTTTCAATTGAAAATGATTTAGATCAATACAATTATTCTAATAATTGAAGAAATTATAATAAAATAAAATCTATTAGAGAGGCTTTTAGAAAAATTCAAATTTTTTCAATTCAAGAAAAAAATAACAATGTATATTTACACTTTCCTCTCGATCCATTCGAAGGGTCAAACATAATTCCTCTTGAGGATATTATAAGCGCAGAAGGGTTATTGGTATCAGATTCAGTTTTTATCCAATACTTAGACAGACACAATATTTGAAGAAAAAAATAATATTATGAGCATTGATAAACAAAAACATAACCCGATTACTCCTGAAAGAAAGATTCTTTTAATTAATTATATGCATAAAGAATCTCAAGAACTTACTGGAGTATATATGGATATTTTAAATACTGATGAAGTGTTAGATAAATATCTTGAATTAAGAAGTAGTATTTTACTTTACCATCATATTGAAACTTACCATATGAATACAAATGGCTGGGATTTAGATGGGATATTAGAAGAAATTAAAGATAATTTTTTCTCAGAATTATACATGTGACTCGAAATGACTCACTTAGATAATGTAGTTATCTGAACTTTGAAAGAAATGACATTATGCTGAACAACCTCAGATTGATTACAAGGGTTAGCTAAGACAGAAATGATGTTCTTAAAAGATACTCTCAATGATATCATTAGAAATAATCTACGTCGCTTACCTCATAATGAGTGAAAAAGTATACTCCTTGAGTCAATTCTAAAACAACGAGCTGAGCTGATTCAACTAGCAGATACATTTAAAATTGAAACGGTCATGGAACTCTGTAAAGATCATGTACACAAAATTTTACACAAATAAAAAAGACTCTAAACAGAGTCTTTTTTATTAAGTATTTTTTCTACGTCAGTTTTCGTAGAGTTTTGATTGTTTTCTAAAAATTGAGTATAACGAAGAGGAGAAAATATTATTCAGGAATGTATTCCTTTTTCATCGATATTAAAATCATCTTTTAATACCAAATTTGCACGTACACATTGATAATATTTCCCATTATTTTCTGTATAAAATTCTGGTTCAGGAAATTGACTTCCATCATTTTCTTCATTTGGAAAAAATACATTTTTATTATATTTTTCCTGCAATATGGCTCTTTCCGTATCTCTTAATGTTTTCATTCAATATTCAACAATAAAAATATTTCCAGCGTATTTATACACTTTTACTCCCTCAAATTCATGAAAAAGCGTTTCTTGCATCTTTTCAGGTGAATCTAAAAATTTCGCTGTATTTGAAATAAATGATGTAGCAAAATTTACATCATAAAATTCCATATTTCCACATTCTACAATGTTGATATCATTTTGTTTTCTCTGATTTATATCTGTATAAGATTTCATAATTGCGTTTTTAATATTTTTTATATTATAGTGATTTTTAAACTAAAGTCCAAAATCTATTAAATAAATTTCCCCATCTCTTCCCTTCATAATATTTCCTGGATTTCTATCAATGATCATTAATTCTTTTCATGCTCCATCCATATTTCAAAATCCTATTAATTCAGTTACTGTTCTTACTTCTTCAAATTCTGCTGTTTCATAAAATTCATCCCACCATTCTGTATATTCTGCATCTAATAAATTAGATAATTCAGAATGCGCCATTGTATTTGGCTCAGGAAGTTTGGTTAGTTTATGTTTATCTAATACTAATTCAACTTCACTGTCAGTCAACTCAGAAAGATAATCAAAGTCATAATCAAGCTCATCCAGTTCATCTGCATATTTTGTTAAATAAAACTCGGTTTTATATGTTTGTCAGACCACCCTTTCCATTTCAAAAAAGTTTTCTCACATTTGTTTATACACTTCAGGAATTCTAATTTTTGTATCTGGATCTAAAAGATGATTTTCATGCATTTTATTCAGAGATAAAACAATATCATTATGCATTTCATATTCTAAATTAATATCGTGTCCTCCTGGTTTTCAGATTTTAATAACTTTTTGTTCATCCATTGGATGTCATATAACAAAGCCATTTACCCCTTCACCAAAATATTCCACATCTCTATTTGCTTCTTCCAGCATCCCACGAAGTCTATCATATTCAGGATTTTGTAAAAAATCATATTTTTCGTATAAATTTTTATAGTTTTCAATTAATCTCCCAGTTATACCTGATTCCAATAAAGTTTTTCTTTGATCTAAAGAGAATCATGCTTCTGTTAAGATTTGTAATTTTTCTTTTTTTTCTCAAAAATTATAATTAAAAACTCAAGATTCAGGGTTTGTTTCTCCTACTTTATGAGCTTTCATAATAGCTTCCTGTTGAATATCTGACAAGGAAGTTCCTAATAGTCATTCAGCTGCTTGTAGTCTTTCATTTTTATCTAATTTAGCAATACTTTCGACTTGAGATTTTTCAAAATTAAATTTTTCCACAGGAATAATGGAATCTACTTTACTTGATGTAGACTCTATAATATTTTTCAGCCCTTGTGAATCTACGACATCAATTGATTTAACAGATTGTTTCAATGACATTTTCATACCTTTTTTTCAAACAACTCATACCGCAGCAATACCTGTTGTAATAAGTCATAACTCCGCCACTGATTTTCAAGTTGCATATGCATCTCATGAAAATAAATTCATTACACTTTCTCCTAATGCTTCTGCCATCATTTTTAATCATTCCCAACTGGCTAATTGCTTCAATGCATCTATTAAAATTGCTCATTTTGTATTAATAACTTCTATGGCCATTTCTCAATTTCAAATAAGAGCTTCATCGATAAATCCTTTTGAAAAATTCTCAAATCATGAATTTTCTGATATATTTTCTGAAATCCCACAAAGTTCATACATATTTTCCTTTGCTGAATTTATTGTTTTTTCCTTATCTATCAAATCTTGTGATTCTTCAATAATTGAATCTTTGAATTCACTCAGTTCAGAACTTTGTTTTTCTACTAATTCTGATAATTGATTTTCTAATTCTTGTGTATCTCTTCCACCCGACTTTTCTTGCTCTAAGTATTGCAAAGCTCTGGATTGAATCAGATTTATGGAATCATTAAAAGTAACATTTTCTATGAAACTGTTACTTTCTATTCATCCTGGTAGTTCGTAATTATTAGCCCCCTCTAATCACATAAACTATAAATAAATTAATAATTAGTTTTAGTTTAGCATAATAATTATAATATATCAAAAAAACTAATGAGAGCTACTCATTAGTTTTTTTATTTTATAACATCTATATTTTCTGTAAATTTATATTTTCAATCTGGCCATGAATATACGGGATACTGAAATTCTTTATTTTCAAATAACGTAAGAATTTCTGGTAATTTTTCTTTTAATTCACTTCTGTTTTTAATCATCATTTCATCAGATTCTAGATCTATATCTGATCATAAATACGCCGCTGACGCTAAGTATACAAATTCTGTTACCTTACAGGCATCATTACAAGTTGGATCATTATATTTGTAATTTTTATCCTGTTCTGCTTGTTCCCAAAGTTTATAAAGTGTACTTTTTTGTTCTTTTCTATCACTGAAATACTCTGGATATAATTGAATCCATCCGGCATTCATAATAATATGGTGAATCTCTTCCTGAGAAGCATCTCTCTCTCATCCTCCTGGATTTGTCTCAGCTGCTGATAAGTCTTGCGACGTTACTCCTCATAAATGCGCTTGTAACTTCATCATAGCTAAATTTGAAAATCCATTTCATGACATAACCACAACCGGTTTATTACTTTTCAATGTTTCTCATAATTTTTCGTTATCAATAACTCAATTTTCATCATTATCTAACCATTTTGCTGCAACATTTGTGGCATGTTCTAATTTTTCATCTGAAACATTATCAGTTCAACAAATTCTAAGGCTATCAAATATCAATGATGATTTTACAAAAATCTTACCTGGACACTCCTGAATATAATCAGACTTATTTTTAAATTCTGGAGAAATCATACTATTTATGACAATACCTCCAAATAATAAAAACCCCAAAACAATAATAAAATATTTTTTCATAATAAATGTTTAATAATATTAAACACAACATTAATCATCAATATAAATATTAGTTGAAGAAATAAGATTATTTCCTAATTAAACTTTTTTGAAATATCTTATGTAAAACAAATCCTATAATAAATCCAAGCATATTTAAAATAACATCATCAATATCAGTAATTTTATAATTAAATCCTAATAAAGCAGAAATCATAAATTGAAATCCTTCAATACTGCAAGTAGCAATAAAACCGAGCAACATAGCTTTTTTAAAATTATTCTTACTTTTCCAAATAAGTGTAATTAAAAATCACATTGGAATAAAAAGAACTATATTTCCTATAACTTGTTTAATTTTTATGAATATATCTAAGTTGTTATTGTTTAATATATCAAAAATGGACACAAATGGCATGAAGTTATTACTGTTTCATCACATATACAATCAAATTTCTTGGAGTCCTTGTATAGGGATAGGAAAAATTGTTGCAGCTATAACAGCTATAATATAAAAAAAGAAAATCGACCCTATGATAATTCTTCTTTTATCTACTTTTCTCAATATCAAGAATGTAATTAAGAAAATATAAATTGGAATCGACACAATATAAAAAAATTCGTAATCTAACATAATTTTAAATTAATATTTAGTGAAGTAATAGCTTTAATAATTTTCAATAATATTATACTATCATTTATATTCTAACAAAAGAATTATTCCCCCACTTGATTATTTCCACAACAAAAAAGAGCCTTCCAGGTGCAACTGAAAGACTCTTTTTTATTTTCAAAAATGGTGGGGTTTTGTGGAACGTATTAGAACTGAGATAGAAAATAATTTATTATCAAAAATCAATGTATAAAAGCTAATCTTGCTTATATTTGATACTAAAAAATAATATGTAAATTCATAAGAATATTGAAGATGTTATAAATATAAGTAATAATCCGTTTATATTGAATAAATAAATAAGAAATGAAAATAAGAAAAAAATAATCCTTTCAGAAAAACCTAGTAAGGATATCACTGATGATCATATTCAATTATCAATTTTATTTAATATTTCATCATCAATTAAAATATTAACACCTCTAACAATTTGAGTTAGATAAAACAAAAGAAATATAAGAAGAGATGAATAAACATAGTTTAATCATGATGCTATCAAAAATATTACAAGAGATATCACTAAAAGTTTATTAAGGTCTTTTGTTTCTCTTTTAGACACAAATTTAGTAAAAATAATTGAAATCCCTGTCAATAACGCTAATACTCATCATAAATACTCAACAGGTAAATTTAATCCATTAATATATTTATCTTGCAGAGAGATATATATTCAGGCTTCTAGTCACAATAATCAATATAATATTAGACCTACAATAGAAATTTTTTTATTTTTAGATAAAAACTTGATTGACTCAGAAAATATTTTTGAATAATTATACTGTTTTGAATCAGTATGTATTTTTAATTTAAAAGATAATATATAAAAAATGGCTATTAGGAAAAATAATGCTTCAAGATAAAAAACTATAGTATATCAAAAGTAATAGAAAATAAATCCTCATAATACTGTTGTTAATGTTCATAAAATAAGTCCTAATATCTGAAAATCAGATCTTAACTGTTTATGATTGATTTTATTATCTTCTGCATAATCGTATATAAATGTATTTATACTACCTGATTGAAATGCTTTTGCACAAGCTAAAAGCAGTTGTAAGATTATAAAATAAAAAAATCAACCTCCTATCGCTAATAAAAGAAAGAATACAAACATCAATAAATATCATATAGACAATCATATTTTTTCTCCATATTTACTAGCAAATAGTCATGTCGGAATTTCAAATAATAAAATTCCTAATTGAAAGAATCAAAAGAGTAAAAATACTTCCGTACTTAACACACCATTAGAAAAATAAAATGGTATTATTAATGCACTTGAAAAAGTTATTCCCGTTAAAAATTGTAAAAATAATATTTTAAAGTGATTAAGTTTTATCATAGTTTTATATTTATTTACCAGTAAATTCTTTCCAGGTATTTGGAACTACGGGAAGGTTTAAAATATCACTTGGATTACTATATCATACTGACCTAAGATTATTGTAACCTACAGTATATATTGCTCATAAACCCAACTCAGATATATATTTTAGTATTTCATTTCTTACTAATATACTATCTACTTTTGTAATATCTACAACTAAGTTTACTACTTCATCCAAACTATTATTAGAGAGTAAAAAGTAGTCTCATAATAATCTCACTAAGCGAAGCCTAAATTCAAAACTTCTATCTTTTAACATCCAATCATGAAAATCTTCTCTACAAATTTTCCCATCTAGATTTTTTTTCAGTATCTCATAAAAATCATCAGAAACTATACTACTAGAATCCAATTTTTCATATATCAGACTCTCAGACAATACAGATAATGCTTCTGAAAAAGCTCTTCTTTCCATTCAATCTAAATATGATATCGTTCCTTCTCATATTCGATTAAGATGAATCAGGTGTGTCATATTATGAGGAATATCAAAAGAAAGATATTGAGCAATAGACATATTAGGTATATAATAATTAATAGATTCTTGAGTTGAATTCCATAATAATGAATGAGAGTCTTGTAGTCATGGTTTTGCTATATTAACATCTATAGGGTCACATTCTAATATTTCTCAAATTCAATATTTACATAATTCCTTTACTTCGTCTATACTGATAATTATTGAATCTAAATCTAAATTCTTAGGGTGATTATACTCAGAATATTTCGAAAGTTCACTATCTGTTATTGATTCAATATTATTAAATAGATTTTCAATTCAAAATAACCTATCAAAAGTAATTTTATCATTAATAATTGATATAGTCTTTCATTTATATTTTGATTGAAACACTTCAACTTCTTGAAATAATTTTCTTATACATTGATTAATTGATTTAAATAATATATTATCTATTTTTCATTGTTTATATAATATTTTTGTTATTTCAACTATTCTGTTCAATTTATTTTTCTGAGCATTTATATAATTAACATCTGAATGTATTAAAAAATCTTTATTTTCTCATAATATCTTTAATGATTCGAATATAAGATTATTTAATAAAATATTGTCTCATTTAGTAGTTATAGAAAAAAACCTCGTCAAACTGCTGAGAAGTTGGTTTAAGTCATAAGCCTTACTAAAATGAGGAGTAATCAGTTCTGATTTCATATTTTAAATTTTATCCTTAATATCTTTAACTTTACACGATAATTTTGTATGAACATCATGTATATGAATACTATCATTTAATAATGATTCTATATATATCTCTGATTCATTATCAAGTTTATCTTTTAGTCATTTTATTAGATTATATGCTACGTCTCGAATCACATCCTCTGTAAATTGAGGTTTACTTAATGCCCTTACTACAAGCTCATGTTCATCAGGTCTTTTTAATAAATCATAAATAAGATGTACCGATTCATCTAAAATTTTATATAACGACTGGTAACTGATATTTAGTTCATTATTTTCAACTTTCATTATAGTTAATCATCTTTGAGTATGACTTCATGATAAAGTTAAATCAAGAACTTTGTTAATAGAATCAATATCTAGCCCCATTTTAGTTAATTCAGGAACTACAGAAAATTTAGTATATGTTTTTGTACAAGGACAGGCTGTAATATTAAATACTTCTATTCATGATACTATTTTTTTAATTTTTTCTCAAAATATAATATCAGAGGTAAAAAACATTTTATCAAAAGATGTTTTACCAGTTCTCTTTGTAATATGAGGATGAAAATAGTGAGCTTTTAAATTTACAAATGATTTTTTACTATTTTGTTTCTCTTTTAATTGTTTTGCAATAAATAATCATGCTTCGTTTAAATCATCAAAAAGTATTTCTTTTGCTTCAAATAATACTTCTTCACATCTAGACATATGTATACCTCTATGTCATTCTAAAGATACATGTAGAGAAACTTCTGTGTACATTGCAGCAACTTCCCCCTCTAAACCTTTAATTTTTAATATGATTTCCTGATTTGTTATTCCTGCTTCTGATATATCAATATTTCTTAAAGGGATTGATGCTGGTACATCTGTTAATTCATCTAAGAATGAGTCATAATCCGAAACTTCTTTTCATGTAATTTTATAATTCACAGGATCAAATATATTATTATTCATTTTATATTATTAATTAATAAACAATTTTAAAATTATTCTATGCATACATTTAGGAAGTATTTTCTGTAAAATTAAAAAATATCTATCCTTACCAATTGTATATTCTGAATATCATTTTTTTATAGCTCCATAAATACTACCTGCAACTAAATTTGAAGTTTGCATCTTATGACGAATTTGATTCGCATAATCTATAAAAGCCGTATTATCGAAAAAATTAGTATCTACAATTCAAGGTCTGATAATAGTAACTTTAATATTAGATCCTCTCAATTCTTCTCGTAAAGCATCACAAAATCATTCAATAGCAAACTTAGTAGCAGAATATACTGATAAGTCTGCAAAACCTACCTTTCAGGCCAAAGATGATACGAAACATATATTTCTGACTTGATTCAGTTCTAATATAGCTTTAGTAAGAAATAAATGTCACAATAAATTAGTATGTAACATAGTATTTATTTCTTTTTTCGATGTCTTCATAAATGATTTAAAGATACCTAATCATGCATTGTTAATAAGAATATCGATTATAATATGCTGATCTTTTAGAAACTCTATTAATGATCAAATATCATGATCTAGGGTTAAATCACATTTTAAATAAATAAACTCTTTTTTGGTGAATTTTTTAGATAATTCTATTAACTTATTAATGTTACGTCATGTTGCAACCACACTATATCACTCTTGAATATATTTATAAACAAGCGATTCTCATATTCCTGAAGTAGCTCCTGTTATTAACACAGTTTTGTTTTTCATATATTGTTATTAAATCTTATTCTATACAGTAATCTATTTGGATCTTCAAATGCAGTTCTTCAATGCAAAAGTTTTTTATTATCTATAATTAAACATTCTCATGATTTCAGTTTTATATTGACTTTTTTTACTCTATGTTCAAGCATTTCTTGAAAATATCTGAATAGTCTTATTTCCTTATCTGTCAATAAATTCGGCGCAATTTTCAATGCTTCTTCAACAGTATCAAACCTAAATCTTATCTCCTTATTATCTTTTGATAAGATTGTAGACTTATATATCTCTATTGAGCTATCATCTCATGTTTTAGTAAAAATACTTGGAACTCTAAAGGGGACTTTTACCTCATTTAAGAATTTAAGTATATCATTTCCATTAATTTCTTTCTTAATTTCTTCTAAAATATCTTTAATTTCTACTAAATAAGATATTCCTCATATATTTGCAGGTATAGAACAATATAATAAAAAATAGTGCTCTGGTTGAGGGGAAAATTGTGAGTCAGTGTGTAATAAAGCCTCTCCATCTACTTCAGAAAAAGTAGTAAATCTGTTAATATTTTCTTTCGGAGTTATGTTCCACAACATTTTTTTTTGAACTTGATCTGTATATGTTGGAATACCTAAGTAATTACATATTCATAATAGGAATCATTTTAAAATATCTTCTGAATACTCAGATTTTTCAATTAGTATTTTGACAACTCCTTTAGTATTCAATATTTCTTTAATATTATCTAGTTCTGTCGCTAATAAATCTCAAATAATATTACTATATTTCTTAGCAATTATTTTTTCATCAGTTAAATACATATAATCATCTATTCAATCTGGTAATGATAAATGAATTGATTCCATAAAAATTTTATTCTCATTATATTAATAACTCATATAAAACATATTACTTAATATTAAAGTTATTGCAAATATTATATAATGTTTTATAATATATAATTTATACTTTGAGTTAGAGTATTATATATCTAATATTAGAACTTTAAGAATATAATCTAGAAAAGAAAACTTGATTATAAGGCCCTTATCCCCTACTTGATTATTTCCACAACAAAAAAGAGCCTTCCAGGTGCAACTGAAAGACTCTT
>CAJXJP010000033.1 GCA_913055215.1 uncultured Candidatus Altimarinota bacterium
TTGAGAAAAAAACAGAAGTTAAAACTCCAGTAAGCAACCAAGCTAAAACTGAAACAAAAAAAGAAGAAGTTCCAGCATGGTTAAAATGAGCAATGACTGAAGAAGAAACAAAAACTGAAACAAAATCAGTTGAGAAAAAAACAGAAGTTAAAACTCCAGTAAGCAACCAAGCTAAAACTGAAACGAAAAAAGATGATATCCCTGATTGGTTAAAAGGTTCATTAAAAGAAGAAACAAATAATTCTAAAGATAATACAAAAACAGCAGAATTAGATGTTCCATCAGATGATGTAATCGAAGAAGAAACAAAACTTTCAAATGAAGGGAAGGAAACGGAAATCCCAGCATGGTTATCTGGTAGCCTTCAAGAAGATAATAATTCAGATAATAAAGCTACTAAAACAGTAGAAACTAAAACTGAAGAAAAATCTATAAAAATTGAAAAAGAAATTACTGAAACGGTACCGAAATCAACTGAAAATAATGAAAAAAGTAAAAAAACAGTTGAGACAAAAACAACTAAATCTGTTGTAAAAAATGTGCCAAATACAAATACTACAGAGAAAAAAAGATCGGGGAACAAAAACACAAATAATCAACCAAGAACACCAAGAAGAAAAGTTGAACCAAAAACGGAAACAGTAGAAAATAAAACTAATACTGCAGAAGCTCAAAAGTCTACAGCTAAAAAACCGAGATCGGTTAAAAAAAATAACCCAAACACTCAAGTAGAATGAAAAACAACGAATACTTGAAATAAAGAAAACAGTACAAAACCCAAGAATACAAGAAGGGTTGTAGAAAAAAAAGAACAAAATTCTAATAAAACAACGAAAAAAGAAGCTGAACTTTGGGATGATGGTATGACTATTCCAGATTGGTTAAAAACGGAAGATGAAAAATAAAAAAATGAAATCGTAAGATTTCATTTTTTTATTCGTTATTAATAAAAATTTGCCTTATATATAAAAGTATATAGTATGAGTATATATTGTATATAATAAAAAGGAGAATATGATATCAAAAGTTTATAGTATGGCGGTTAATGGCCTTGAGAGTACAAGAATTGAAATTGAAGTCGATATCAATAATTGATTACCAAGTTTTACTATTGTTTGATTGCCAGATCAGTGAATTCAAGAGAGTAAAGAGCGTTTGCGTTCAGCTATGAAAAGCAGCAGTTTTCGATTACCTGCATCAAGAATTACCGTTAACCTTGCTCCAGCAGATATTCGTAAAACATGACCGTGTTTTGATTTACCTATAGCTATATGAATTTTAGCAAATCAAGATTTTATAGAAACTGATATGTTAGAAAGTTCTTTATTTTTATGAGAGCTTTCTTTGGATGGTAAATTAAGAAAAGTTTGAGGGGTTTTACCGTCTACTTTATGAGCAAAAGAGCAAGGATTTAAAAGGATATTTGTTCCAAAAGAAAATTCATTAGAAGCTTCGATTGTATCTTGAATTGATATAATTCCGGTTGAATCTCTTACTGAAGTTATTAAGATTTTAAACAAAGAACAAGCACTTGTTTCGGCACCATTATTAGATTTTTCAGAAATTGCTTGTTCTGATGATAAAGAGAATCAAAAATTTGATTTTAAATATGTTTTATGACAAGAACATGCTAAAAGAGCTTTAGAAATAGCTGCAGCATGAGGGCATAATATTATTATGGATGGTCCTCCAGGAAGTGGGAAAACAATGCTTTCAAAATCATTTGCATCGATTTTGCCAAATTTTACCCTTGATGAAGCGGTGGAAGTTTCAAAATTATACAGTATTTCTTGATTACTAGATACGGATAATCCTATTATAAAAAAAAGACCATTTCGTACTGTCCACCATACAGCAAGTTCTGTAAGTATTGTCTGAGGATGAAGAAATGCAAAACCTTGAGAGATTAGTCTAGCTCATAAATGAGTATTATTTTTAGACGAAATATTAGAATTTCAAAAATCAGTACTCGAAGTACTACGCCAGCCTTTAGAGGATTGAACAATTACGGTTAATAGAGTAAATGCAAGTTATGAATATCCGGCTAAATTCACATTAGTATGAGCTATGAATCCATGCCCATGTGGGTATCTTACTGATCCAGATAAAGAATGTATTTGTTCTCAAAAACAAATTGAAAATTACAGATGAAGATTATCTTGACCATTAATCGATAGGGTAGATATCTTTATAGAAGTACCAAAGGTGAAAACAGAAAAATTCCATGTTTCAGATAATTATGATGGATTAGAAACTTCAGCTGATATTAAAAAAAGAGTACAAAAAGCAAGAGATCTTCAAAATATGAGATTTAAAAATATTTGAATTACGGCTAACAGTGAAATGACAACTCAAGAAATTAATACTTTTTGTCAGTTATCAAAAGAATCAGAAATTATTCTTAAGCAGGCAGTTACAAATATGAATCTTTCTGCACGTGCCTACTATCGTATTTTAAAATTAGCACGTACAATCGCAGACCTTGGACAAGAATCAGATATTTTAGTTGAACATATAGCTGAGGCTTTAAGTTTTAGAAAAAAGGAATCTTAGACTTGCATAATTTTAATAATATGGTATAAATACGACACTAATAAAAAGGAGATAAATATGCGTCAGTTAGGTTTAGTTTCCATGTTGCTAGTATTACTTATGTCTGGATGTGCAAAACAGCAAGATTACACATTTTATGATAAGATATTTATGCTGGAACAATTTGCAGATACCAACAAGTGTACGGTAGCAAATCTTTGTTACAGAAACGGGGTTTCTGTACACAGGGTGTATTTGTATACCTATGTCCTTGAGTCGAACAATCACGAGGAGCGTTTGATTCTTAACACAAAAGAAGAATCTGTTCAATTAACCATTGATCATGATACAAAATTCTTTTCGTGGGATAAAGGTAGGATTTTTAAGGGTGACTGGGATGTCGTAGAAAACTTAGTAGACCAGGTAGTGTATGCTAAGTAAAATAATTAAAAAAGCGAGTGAAACTCGCTTTTTTGCTTTTTATTCTTATATTATAAAAAAATAATTGATTATAAAAATCTATGAATATTTCTATATTTGCTGCTATAGGATCACAAAATCTTTGAGACGAGTTGATTGTAAAAAACGAAATAAAAGCATTAAGGGAACAATATGGAAAATATACAAATTTTACTATATATTCTTATGATGTATCAAATCCATTTATTATTGATCCATATGTGAAATATGTTGAATATTTCCCAATTTGAATAAAAAATCCTAAAAATATTTTTAGAAACTTAAAAAATTTCCTTACTTTTCTAATCAATACAACTTCGGCAGATTTAATAGTTATCTGATGAGGTGGAATATTTTTTGATGATGAAGGCTCATCAGTTTCATCTCCGCTTAATCAATGGTTATTTAGAACGCAATTATTTAAATTATTTCAAAAAAGGGTTCTTTTTTACGGTGTATGAATTCATGTTACACAAGAAAAAAATATTGAAATAATAAAAAAAATATTTTCATATACGAAAGCTGAGGTTACAGTAAGAGACAACGCCTCGCATGCACTATTGTCGAAAATAGGGATTGATTCAAAAATTATACTAGATCCAGTTTTTAATGATAATAATAGTAAAAATTCGGTATTAGACGAATCATTTTTAATAAAACAAATAAACCCTCAAACATTTAAGATTACAGATTTACCAAGTTATGATTATAGCAATAAAACAGTTGGAATTGCCTTTAGAAAAGGTTATTTTGAAAATGATATTTTAGCTATAAGCGAGATTATAGAATATCTTAAAAATTTATGAGCAAATATTATTTTAATCCCAAATTCAGTTCACCCATTAGATAAAGAATCAGATGATTTATATTTTTTAAATAATTTTGCAAAGCAACATAATATAGAAATATCAGAAAACATAACAAAATCTTATGATATTTATAAAAAAAGAAAAATAGACATATGTTTTGCTATGAGATTACATGGAATTATTCTCGCGCAAGTATATAAAATACCATATATGGCGTTCTCGTATTCTAAAAAAACAGATGAAATCATCAAAATCATTAAAAATTAGTACTTTTTATTTGCAAATATAAAAAAAAATAATATATTCTCTGTGAAAGAAGGATATTTTAGTTAAATAAAACACTTTCCGTAAGATGAATAAAAAATACGTAACCGACTTAACGGATTTGCTTTGGCAAATAGAAGACAAAAAGTATTTAGATAGTTTTGTAGAGGATCTATTAACTGAAAAAGAGTTAAAAGATATCGCAGATAGAGTTAAAATTCTTAGATTATTAAGACAAGGGAAAACGCAAAGAGCTATTGCTGAAGAGTTATGAATTTCCGTAACAACAGTAAATAGATGAGCAAAAGTCTTAAAAAATGGAACATGAGCTTTCAAAGATTTAAAAATCACACTATAAAAATACAAATAATATTTTCTTAACAGAAAGTATTATTTTTTTACTTAATGGGTTTTACTTAGGTAAAACTAAAAATAAATAATAATTTAAACAAACTATGAAAATTCAATTTTGATTAGAACAAGAATATACAATTGTCGATAAATATTGAAAGCCAGTATCTCATATTGATGAAACTCCTTCTGTTGATGTACTAATCCAATCAGCTTTAAAGAACAATAGAAATTTGTTGTGAAACTTAGATACAGAACTCTACGCATGACAGTTAGAAATTAAAACAACTCAGTTATGTAATTCTGTCAAAGAATGATTTGATCAAATATTTTCAATTAAATCGAAAGTGGAGCAGCTTCCAGAAATGAAATCAAATAGCCTAAACTTGATGGCAATACCTCTGATTGAAAGTAATGAGCATGATATTATTTGAACAATGAAAAAATCACATCACAAAGACATGGTTTCATCATTATTGGATAAAAATCTTTATAGCCACTCAGACATAGAAAAGGCACTAACATTAGCATCAACTCAAGTAAATATTTCAGGATTTTTTGAAAATCTTAATCAGAATCAATCACTATTACTTTGAATGAAAATGTTAAATTTTCTTTCATCTAATGAGAATAATATTTATTCAAATAATTCTTTGGTAACTGATTCATTAGGGAAAACCAGAAGAGATTATTATAATATTATTCCACATTCTTTTAAGGCTGAATCATTTGAAGGTACAGAATATAGCATACAAGAGATCTCTCATTTTCAAGATTTTGATACAATTGATTCTATGTTAGAATATTTATGTTATCATAATATGAAACACTATGATAGTAATATTAACACTATAGAACAGTTTGAAAAATTATCAGATAAGCTTTTTCATATGTTTGTTTGAAAAATAAAAAAAGATGATTTTAGAGGTTTTGAAATGAGATGATTCGATTGCACAGAAGATACTTCATATGTTGCCGATAGTGTAAGAGAATTTTTAGAATTTATACAATCTGAAAGAGCTAAAATATTATCTAAGTAAAATAATTAATATATGAAATACAAAAAATATTTAAACGCAAATTATAAGTGAATAAAATGAATTACAGAGATTGACTCTTGAAAACAAGGGAAAACTTTTTGAATATTTGCAATAAATCATGGTAACGAGCCAGTCTGATTAGAGGTCTTTCAAGAATTAGAAAAATATTTAGAAACAAATAATATTGTTTATGGAAAAATATTACTTATCGCTGTGAATATCGACGCATATACTAAGTACGTAAACAATAATTATGATGATTCTTATAGATTTATAGATGATAATATGAATCGAATATGGAATAAAAATATAATAGAAACAAGTTCTGAATGACAAAGAAAATGAGAACTTTTATCTATATTTGATGAAATCGATATCGCTCTGGACCTTCATAGTGTATCTGAATGAAATTTAAAAATGTTAATATCAGATTTTTCACAAAAATCTGTTGTTAATTCTATTTTTGATGTTGAATATACATTATTTGATGATATTGAAAATACATGAGCTTTAATTTCATATTTTTTAAAGAATAATAAAATATGATTTGGCATAGAGTGTTGAAATCATAAATCAAGCGAGGCATTCTTAACAGGGTTTGATGCTGTAAAAAATATGCTGTTATATTATAGTTTTACTAATTATAAACCAGAATCAAAATTATATAACCAAGTACATTTAGGATTTCATGAAGAAATATTTCCAACTACGAATAATTTTAAGTTTACAAAAGAATACAATAGTTTTACTTTGCTTAACAAAGGCGAAAAATTCGCTTCTGATTGAGAAAAAGAGTATAGAGAAAATACTGATTTTGATTTATATATATGATTAATTTCCCATAATGTGAGAGTGTGAGATTGAGCTTGATTCTTATTCAAAAAACTCTAATTTTAAAAAAATATTTTGACATTGATGAGAAAAATCATATTTTGAATTTATCTTATTGATAATTTTTATGTTATGAACTTTGCTTCAATCAACCTAACATCAAAGAAAGCGAAAAAACTATTCCTAAACGAGAATGGTGTTTTTTGCGTACTCTAAAAATTATTATTTAAAGAACGACAAGAACTATTCTCAGACGAGAATAGTTCTTTTTTTATTGCTTAAATATTTATATTATGGAAAATTTATTAAATTACGAAGAATTAATGGAAGAATCCACATATTCGGGTTCGGTTGAAAATTGCTTATTTAAAGCGTCAAGTTACGAAAGAGTTCAAACAATTTCAATGGATCCATCAAATCCTGCTTCTTGAAATGAAGTATTATTAGCACTTGAAAATATATGTGAAAGAACAGATGTTACAGAAACACGTTTTGATTTTAGGAGTTATGTAAATGATGATTTTACAATATCAGAAATCTCTGAGAAATATCCATCAATTGATTATTCTTTGCGTGATGATGGAGAAAACAAATTTTTAACACTTGGTTATAATTTCGGAATTAGACAATTACAAAATGAGGAAATTTGAAAATTAAAAACATTTGTTTGCCATAAAGCGATTAGAGCTTTGGAAAGTATAAGCCATTTTGAATCTTATCATGATTATATCTTATCAGAACTCGAGAAACTCAATTCTTATGATCTTACGATTGTAAATTCATGAGTTTCAGCACTTGAATTATTTGAACTTTGGGGAGGAAATTTTGGTTGGGAATATGAAGATATTCAAAACTTTTTAAAATTTACCTGAGAAAATGATTTTTTTGCAATGAGAGATAAACAAGGGGAATTGATTGCAGCATGTATGGTGAGTTATGATTCTGAATCAATTTGAGAAACAACAGAATGGGCAGTTTCTGAAAAATATCAATGAAAAGGGTTAATTCACCCGCTTTTATTCGTTGTTAATGCACGATTAATCGATGCTGGTTTGGAACAAATTTATGCTCATGCACGTTATAATAGATCTGTTTCAGCAGGTGTTCGATCAGGATATAGATTATTAACAGATTCCATTCTAACGAATCATGTAGAAGTTGAATGAGGCTATACACATTTAGCTGAAATAGTGATAGATAGAGATAAATTTACTCAGGAAATAATGGAAGAACTGAGACAATATTACCCAAAAACAGAATCAGCGATTGCTGCTTAATTTTTAACATAACACTATGATACAATACGAATTATTAAATAACACTTTAGAAATATTTCCAATTTTTTGAAAAAATAAAAACCACAATATTTGTTTTCTTCCTATGTGAGATAATGGGAATTGGATAACTAAATTGAGTTCCGAGGAAATTATTAATCAAGAGCTCTTTAATCAAAAAATAATTGACTATGCTCATGAGCATAATGCGGACTTAGTTTTATCAGGATTTTTAGAAAACAGAGAACATATGTTTAGAACTCTAGGGTGTGAACAGATGGTTGAGCAATGAAGATTTTATCATTTAGGATTAGATGTTTCAGCTCCTGTTTGAACTCAGCTTTTTGCCCCACTAGATGGGGAAGTGGTTATTTCAATGGAAGAAGAATGATATGGAAATTATGGATGAGTATTAGTTTTGAAACACGAGTTAAACGGAGAATTGTTATATTCACTTTACGGCCACCAAAATATAGAAACGCTTCCAGAAGTCTGAACTTTTGTAAAAGCATGAGATAAAATATCAGAACTTTGAGATTATTCATGAAATGGGGGCTATTTTCACCATTTGCATTTACAACTACTTACAGAACAAGGTTTCAATGAATGATTTGTTTCTAAATGATATACAACTGCTGAAAGCCTAGCTACTATTGAAAACTATGTTCCAAATCCAAACTTTATTTTCCGTTTCTCATAAAATAAGCTATAATAATGATAATATTTTATAAAAATATAGAATGAGTGAAATATTTCGTCCAGCAGTTAGATTTGTGATTATAAATGATAAAAATCAAATTTTACTGGTCCGTCATAAAACATATTGGGCTATCCCTTGAGGTGGGGTTGATTTTTGAGAAAGTTTGGCAGATGCTTTATGTAGAGAATCACTAGAAGAGATGAATGTTCGTGCTGAGTTAGACGAAATCATATTTATTCAGGATTTTCTTTGGGATACACCAGATATGAAAAGTCATGCATTAGAATATTTTTGTAGTATCAAAAATAATGGAGATTTTAAAAATGTTTTAGAAGATTGTAAACAAGCATCACACTTTTTTGAATATGAGGAAATTTCTTGGTTTGATATAAATAACTTCCCTGAAGAATTTATGCCACTTGCTTTTCCTAAAATAGTTCATGAGTATGTAAAAAATAATCAAAATTTTAAAACGAAATATATTTCATGAATTAAATAATATGCCAAATTTGATAAAAGCAAGATGAGTAATTACATCATGAAACAAATATTTTTTAGTGAAAGATTCACGCTGTCATCAGTATTTCTTGCCTTGAGGAACACAAGAAGAGTGAGAAAGTATTCAAGAGTGCTTTTATAGAGAAATAAAAGAAGAACTATGAATTGTCCCAGTTATGTGAGAAATACTTAAAGTAATAGAAACAAAAAACAGACACTGACATTCGTCATTAGAATTTTGGTTTGAAGTCATCAATAGCGAAGATTTTCATACTATAAAAACAGAAAATTGTTCTCATGCGGATGAGTGGACTGAGTGTTGATTCTATGAAATCGATAAAATAAATAAAAATGAACTTCGCCCAAATAATATGGAACAAGTTTTAGAAAATAATAATATAATACATTTAATATAAAAATTATGCACCAATTAAATTTTTTAAATAAAGAACAAGCAGAAAAAATTGCAGAGAGTTTTGAAACGCCAGTTTATGTTTATTCTGAAGAAAAACTTGAAGAAGCTGCTAATAACTTTTTAGCATTTCCCAGTGCTTTTTGACATTCAGTACGTTATGCTATGAAAGCTAATGCAAATAAAAATATTTTAAAACTATTTCATAAAAAATGAATCTTACTAGATTGTTCGAGTGAATACGAAGCATATAGAGCAATTTCTGCAGGCTTTGAACCTGAAAAACTTCAAATCTCAGGGCAAGAAACACCAAGAAATCTTTCAGATTTATTGGAAAAATGAGTAAAAATGGTTGCCACGAGTCTACAACAAATTGAAGCAATCTGAAAAATTGCACCTTGAACCGAGATCTGAGTAAGAATTAATCCATGAATGTGATCATGAGCGTTTAAAGCTATCTCAACTGGCGGGGAAACTTCAGCTTTTGGTATTTGGCATGAATATATTCCACAAATCCAAGAATTATCAGCAAAATATGATTTAAAAATTACAAAAATTCATATTCATATAGGTTCAGAAAATACTCCTGAGTCATGGACAGATTCAGCGAATATTGGACTATTATTTGTTTCACAATTTCAAGATGTAACTACGCTTGATCTTGGTGGAGGATTTAAAAAAGCAATTATGCCATATGAAAAAAGTGCGGACTTACAAGCAATTTGAGAATCTGTTGCAGCGACATTTAAACAATTTGCTGAAGATACAGACAGAAAAATTCACCTTGAAGTTGAGCCAGGAAAATATATGGTTATTAATAGTTGTTCAGTTGTAGCAAAAGTAGATGATATTGTTAATACTTGAACGGATGGATATAAATTTATCAGAACAAATACTGGGATGACAGAAATGCCAAGAGTTCCTATGTATGGGGTTCAACAGCCAATTGTTGTTTTAAATAATTCATCTGAAACTGAAGAATATGTCATGGTAGGACATTGTTGTGAATCTGGAGATATTCTTACTTCAAAACTATATTCACAAGAAGAAATTGAACCTATTATATTGCCAAAAGTTTCAGAGTGAGACATAGTTATTATCGAATGAACAGGTGCATATAATGCGTCTATGTCGATGAAAAATTATAACTCATTCCCAGAAGCAGGGGAGTTATTATTGAGAAACTCTTGAGAAATTCTAGAAATCAGAAAAAGACAAAATTTAGAAGATATTTGGAAAAATGAAATTGAAGTAATATAAAAATTTGAACAAAGAAAAAACCACGACGAAGTCGTGGTTTTTTTATTATCATTAACCACCGGAATCTGTATCTGGGGTTTCAGATGATGCTGAGGATGTTAAGATTGAGTCGGAACATTCTGTTCTTTCTTCAACTTGATCAGTTACGTCTTTCATACAAGGTTCATCGTAATTTAACTGAACCTCATTATCAGCAAATAAATGGTCATCTTCAGTGAATGGTAAATCATTTTTTTCATGACTTAGTAATTCTACATAAGATTCAAAATTTCGAATATTTTGTTCGATTTCTGAAATACTTTGTAGGTCTTCAGCTCGAAACAAAGCACCTTTTTCATCATAATATATTTGACCAACTGCATAGCTTTTTTTGATAAAATAGAACATAAAGTAATCAAAAAAACTATAATCGTTTTTGTAATTATGATGATATTCAAATTTTTTAAACTTTTGATTGAAATGCCTTGGAAGATACCTTTTTGGATTCACAATCTTTGGTAATACTTTAGCCATAACATCTGGCTGCCATGTTTTGAAAATGTAAATATTTCGTTTTGTTCGTCCTGTTGATATTTCATAATCAAGAGCATTATGTAGGGCTGTTGATATGTGGTCTACCTCGTTGCTAAACTCTTTTTCACAGCTTGAATAAAATGTGTTATTCGCTTGATCTTTAAGAGCTTGGCAGTATTGTGAACAATCGATTTTTGTTACAGGGTTTTGTACAGCTGATGCGATTTCAATTTTAACATCATAATATTCATTATATACACTGATTCTAAGCTCAATTAGATGCTCAAGTTGCTCACCAGCTTTTTTTAAATAAAAGAAAATTTCTGTATCATCACTAGTAACAGATTCGGTTACTTTTTCAATAGCCTCTTCTAAGTCGTTTGTAAAATTAAAATTATCTTTAAAGACTTTTTGTTTATTTACAACAGCAAGCATTGCATCGTTATATCCGCATTCACTCACTGCATCCAAAGTTTGATTCATCAGTTTTAAAATGGGTTTATTTTCTTGTTTTAAAATATGATTAATCATATTTGAAATAAATCCATTTCCTGATGTTATCTTACTTTCGGGAATATCTCCCGCAGTAATAATTTGACTTAATTCCATAAGCCCTCTTTGTCGTGTTTATGAAAAAGTATTATATTTATAACTTTTATATATTAAAAGTCAAAGGAGAAAAAAAGACAAGTACTCTTGTCTTTAAATTCCAAAACTCATTTGTTCATCATTATCTCTAATTTCCCAATTTATAGGAGTTTTTCATTGCTTTTCCAAAATTTCATTTGTTTTCTTGAAACACTGGCTTCATAAAAATCATCTATGTGCAGAAAATGGTGAAGGGTGTGAACTTTCTAATATAACGTGTTTTTCTGTGTTGATAAGTACTTTTTTTTCTTGAGCAAAGTTTCACCATAATAAGAAAACTATTCATTCATTTTCATCTGAAATTTTCTTTATTATGGAGTCTGTAAAAGTTTCCCATCAAATCTTAGTATGACTAGCTGGTTTGCTTGACTCTACTGTTAAAATTGCATTTAAAAGCAGTACTCATTGTTCAGCCCAAGAGCTTAAGTTTCCATGATTTGGTTGATGATATCAGAACTCATCTTCTAATTCTTTATAGATATTTCTTAAGCTCGGCGGAGTTTTTATTCATTTTTGAACTGAAAATGATAATCAATGTGCTTGTCATTCTCCATGATAGGGGTCTTGTCACAGAATAACTACTTTTAAATCTTCGTACTTTGTTAGAGTAAACGCATTAAAAATATTGTCCTCAGACGGAAATATTGTTTTTCATAAATTATTTTCAGCTTCTAAAAAGCCTTCTATGAGGGGAAAATATTCTGATTGAAAACTTTCTTCTAGTATATGTTTCCAAGATGGATGATAATTTTTATTCATAGATATTGTATTGATTATTATTAAAATTAATATTAAGGTTAATTTATAAATCAGCAAATAAAAAGATAAATTATTTTTTCTATTTTTATTATGAAAATACTTGGTAAAGCTTCATTAATATGATAGTATTAATCTATTAATTATAAATTATTTATGATGAATATAACAAAAAATAAAGCATTTACATTAGTTGAATTGATTGTTGTTATAACAATTTTATCAATACTTTGAACAATATCATTTGTTAGTTACCAATGATATGGCGAATCAGTGAGAGATAGTGTGAGAATTTCTAATCTCTCAAATATACATAAAAAATTAGAGCTTTCCATAATAAGTGCCGGAACGGTTCCTTTGCCTGAAAATGAAGTTCAATTAATTTCATGAGGAAAAAGCTTTTGATATCAATGAGAAGCAGGAAAAAGAACATTGGATTTATTATGAGTTTATGATTGATGAAATGATCCACTCGACGGTGAATATTTTGTATACACAACGAATGAAAATAGATCAAAATATCAACTTTTAACCTATTTTGAGGTACCAGTAGCACTTTCTTTGAATACAACTTATGCAGCAGAGAGAAAAAATAAATATCCAATTACAAGGTGAGATGATATTTGAACCTTGCTAGATTCGGTTACAAAAAATTCACTCCATGAAAAAGGAGTCGATATTGAATTAAATAATGTAACTGAGGAAATAGAGGTTGTCGGTTTACAATGATGAAAATCAATTACAGCATCAGCGGATATTATACAAAAAGAACTGGATTTTAGAATCAATGAACAGGGAAGTTGTAATAGTATTCTAAAAAATGGTTTTTCTAAATGAGATGGAATCTATACACTTCATTTACAAAATGGTGAACAAAAAGAAGTATACTGTGATATGACCGATAATGACGGAGGTTGGACATTGGTAAATAATAATATCTCAGATATTTCCGATATAAATGGAACGCCAATTTCTTTGATTGATAATCAGCATGAATGATTCAATAACCCACAGGCATGTAGCTCATGAACTACTTTTAACGTGAGATATGATAATGTCGCACCAGAATATAAAAAAGTAAGAATGGATCTAGTAAGATCAACAACAGTTCTGCAGTGTGCGGGTATTTCAAACGAATCTTTATGATATACTGGACCAGCTATTGCATATGTGTATAAGGATGGAGAATATAAGAAATTTTTACATAACCGGTCAGCTGATAGAGCCACTTGGGCAAGTACCTTATGTGCATGGGATTCACCAGATTGGGCATTGTCAGTTAATAGTATTTCAGAAGAATGAGGACAAAAAATGAAATGGAGAACTATTACAAATTATGACAAAAAAACTTTTCAATTCCAAACACAATGTTCAAATTCATGAGATACATGAAAATATAAAGTAAAAATTTGGGTAAAATAACTTTTTTATTATACTAGACACGTTCATCGGTTAAAAAAGGAAAAATCTTATGATTGTAAATGAAATTGATATTCATAAAACTCAAGATCCTTTCGAGAAATCTCTCAATATTATGGCTGACCCAAATGTTGTTTTTACGGAAATACAAAAAAGGTTCCCAATTTTTGTTGTAATGCGGTTGAAAGCATATGTTATCGAAAATAATATATGTTACACAAAATTACAAAAAATAGATTTTGAAAATTTAGATCTAAATGAGTCTCAAAAAACAGAATTAATGATATTTTGTCGAGATGAATTATATTTTTCAATTGAATAAAAAAGTCGAATTTTTCGACTTTTTTTTATTGATGAAAATTGATTCTTGACTACAATTCAAACAAATAATTATTACTTAAAAAATTAAAGAAATGATAGATAAAATTATTAATGAATTACAAAAGAATAATTTTCCAAACTTAGAATTTTTATTTAGTGCAGAAGCGCTAAAGTCAGCAACTGAAGTTTTGAAATTTTTATTAAAAGAAGAAAAAAAAGAATTTGAGGAATTCCTATTAAAAGATGATAAAACATTGAGATTTGAAAGTTTTGATGATGAATGATTACTTGATTATTATTGGTCGTTATTAAATCATTATCAAAATGTAAATAATTCAGACGAGATGAGAAAAATTATTGATTGATTTCGTCCTGAATTACAAGATTTTTGAAATTATGTTGCTTATAACGAAAACCTTTATAAGAAAACAGTCTATTGTTATGAAAATACTGAATTAAATTCTGACCAAAAAAGATCATTAGAATTAAGAATTAAGGGATTTAAAGATAGAGGGATTAATTTAGAAGAAACTCAAAAAGAGCAATTAAAATCACTTAATAAAGTTGGTGCAGAATTATCAAACACTTTTTCAAATAATATTGTTGATGATGAAGCTGGATTTGAGTATGTAATTGAAGATTTTGAAGTTATCAAAGATCTCCCTGAAGATGTATTAGAAAATGCAAAAAATAACGCAAAAGAAAAAGGAAAAACAGGGTATTTATTCGATGCAGATCCTACAGGATATGTAGCTATACTTAAGTTTTGTAGTGATAGAAATATTAGAAAAGATTTTGAAAAATCGCATAATTCTTTTGCTTCAAAATGAAAATTTGATAATAGAGAAATTATCTTAAATATCTTAAAAAACAAACAAGAAAAATCGAAAATTCTTGGTTACAAAAATTATGCAGAAATGTCATTAAACTCTAAAATGGCAGAATCACCAAAACAAATTTTTGAACTTATTCAATGAATTTCTAAAAAAGCGAAAATAAAAGCTGAATGAGAACAAGAAGAATTAAAACAATATTTTCAGTTGGAAGAAATAAAATCTTATGATGTTTGATATTATTCAAGAAAATACAAAGAAGAAAAATATAATTTAGATGAAAAAGAATTAAAAAAATATTTTGAATACGAAAATGTTTTAAATTATTTACATAACTTTGTAAATAAATTCTTAGGCTTAGAATTAAAAGAAGTAAAAGTTCCTGTGTATCATGATTCGATAAAAGTTTATGAAGTTCATAGAAATGGGGAACAAATTGCCTATTATTTCTTAGATGCATTTTACAGAAAAGAAAAAAGAGGTTGAGCATGGGCTGATAACTTAAGAGAAAAGTCAAACTTTGGATGAAATAAAAAATTACCAGTTGTAATCAACTGTTGTAACTTTTTACAATCAGAAACAACTCTTTTAACTATGAGAGATGTGGAAACTTTATTTCATGAGTTTGGTCATGCTATCCATGAAATGGTTTCTCAATCAGAGTTATCTGAACTTTCATGATTTAATGTTGAATGGGATTTTGTTGAATTACCGTCACAATTATTAGAAAATTGGGTTTCAGATAGAGAAAGTTTATCTCAGTTGGCAAAGCATTACCAAACAGGAGACTCTATTCCAGATGATATTTTAGATAGATTGGATGACTTGAAAACTTATATGACCTGAGCAGCAGTTTTAGGACAAAACACATTTGCTTTATTAGATATGCATTTATATTCGGAAGAAATTCCTGAATCGATTGAAAAACTGGATGAAAAAACATTAGAAATCGTAAACTCATATGCTTTAAATAAAAGAGATTCAGACTATAAAATGTATTGTGCATTTTGACATATCTTTGGAGGAGGTTATTCTGCTGGATATTACAGTTATATGTGGGCTGAAATTTTGGAGGCAGATGTTTTTGATAAAATCAAAAAAGATGGAATGTTTGATTCAGAAGTTTGAAATAAATTAATTGATACATTAATTGGTCAATGAACGAGAAAAAAAGCTTGAGATTTGTTTGAAGATTTTATGTGAAGAAACGTCTCTAATGAGGCATTTATGGAAAGAAAAGGTTTAGTTTAATCAAAAAAAAATGAAAAAAATATACTTTGCGACTTGAAATAAACAAAAAATCCATAGAATGCAATCGCTCGCAAAAAATATTGCGAATGATTTTGTGATTGAACCAGTTCCAGAACTCATACATGTAGAAGAAAATTGAGCTACTCCAATGGAAAATGCAGAGCAAAAAATTGTACCGTATGAAAATTTAGATTTTCCAATTATTGCATGAGATACAGGGTTGTACTTTGAATGAATTCAATTTGATCCAACTCATGTAAAAAGGGTAGCGTTGGCGAATGCATGATTAGAGGCAGAGCAATGTTCGCAAGAAGAAATCTATTCTGTTTTGTTAAATTATTATAGAGATTTGGCAGATTCTCACTGATGAGAGTTTCCATTTTACTATTCTGATGGATGGGCTCTTAAAAGCTCAGATGGTTCAATAAAAATATTTCAATCAAAACGTAATAACATTCTCACAAATATTTCTCACGGGGAAAAACAATTGTATTTTCCAATGTGTAATCTGTATAAATCTTCAATATCATGAAAATATTATACAGATCGGACGGAGTCAGATATGTTGTGCGAATTACAGTGACAGATCGCTATTTTAGAAGATATTTATAAAAGTTTATAGTTATGAAAAAAGCAATATTGCTCCATGGTTGGGCAGGGAAATCTGACAATCATTGGTTTCCATGGATGAAAAATGAATTAGAAACATTAGGGTATGAAGTTCACGCTCCAGACTTAACAGCAACTCGTTTGCCAGTTTTAGAGGATCAGTTAGGAGATGTAGAAGAAATAATGGCAGATTTTGGAAAATGAGATCTAATAGTAGGGCATTCACTATGATGTCAATTAGGGCTTCATGCAATCCATAAATTAGAACTAAAAAATGTAAAATCAATTTTTGTTGGACCGAGTTTTCCTGGTTGTACAGAAATGATAGATAAAAACTTCGCAAAAAGTGTTTGTGGAGAATCATATGATAACTTGGTAGAGTATAACAATGCAGAAATTGAATTCGAAGATTACGATAATGAATATATTGTTTGTTTATCTGAAAATGATGAATTTATTAATATCGAATCAGCAGAAGAATTTTATTGTATGTTAGAAAATGTAGAGTTTTTAGAATTTGAAGATAAATGACATTTCAATACTGCATCAGAAGTATTTGAAATTCCAGAATTAATGGAATATATTGAAGAATAAAAAAACACAAAGTTTCACTTTGTGTTTTTTTATTTAATATTTTCTAGCTATTTGACTGAATTTTTAGGATTTTTTCAACAGCAGATTTAAAAATTTCAATAATTCTTTTTTGTCATAATTCCGATTGGTTAGAAATTTGCAGTTTTTCGATAATTTCCTCATCTGTTTTTACATCTATTGTTTTCATAATTCTTATTTAGATTGATAAGCTGTTTTTATTAATTGTATCTATTTTAAAATTATAATAAATTATTTTTATTTCACAAAATAAAAAGCGTGATTTCTCACGCTTGAAGGTTTTTAATTTTTAATCCCATTGATGCTGCTGTAAAAACTAAGCAGACAACGGTGATAATTGTTAAAAACTCTAGAATATATTCAAATCTCAATATCTCAGCCTTAATTATATAGAGAAAGAATAAAAATATCGCAATGAATTTAAAGGTAGTTTTTATCTTTCCAATAGTCGCAGCTGCGGCATCTTTTATTTTTGTGCGTAAATTTTGTCCAATAATATCAAAAATACTGAGAATAATAATTCCTAAGAATATATATTCGTTAATTTGATAACTCAGAACAAGTAATATTGGTATATCAAAAAGTTTATCACAAAGTGCATCGAGACTTTTGCCCTTTTCAGTAACAAGATTGCAGTAGCGAGCAATTTGCCCATCTAGTGCATCAGTTGCTGCAAAAAATGCAATTATTTGTATTAAAATTGTTGACTCATATTGTGCAAACTGCCCATTATGAATAAGCATATAATATGCAATAATAGGTCCAACAATAGCTCGTAAAGTGCTAATTACATTTGGATGAAGATATCTCTGATTCATAATTATGAATTTTTGAACTTTCTTCGATTTTGGTAAATAGTGATACGAAAACATCATTACTGATCCTACTACTAGGATGGCAAGAATGATATTAAGAAAAATATAATCAAATGTCATGTTGCTTCTCCTTTATAGTGTATCTATATTTTGTGATATTTTTGTAAAAAGTCAAAAAACAATTCAAATGATTGAATTGTTTTTT
>CAJXJP010000034.1 GCA_913055215.1 uncultured Candidatus Altimarinota bacterium
CAAACTATATACTAATGAAAATAATTTATAAAAATATTCTATGTATTATTGTAAAGAGTGTGGGAATGAATCTGTAAAATGGCAATGACAATGTAGTTTTTGTAAATCATGGAACTGTCTTACCGAAGTAAAAGAACAAAAAAAGGAGTCAAAATGAGCAAAAAAAGGTGAAGTGAAAAATTTATCTTCAATCAAAGAAATTCAAACAGCTCAAAGTAGAATTATGACTCAATCAAATGAGATGAACAATCTCCTTTGATGAGGTATTGTAGAGGGTTCTGTAATATTATTATCCTGAGAACCTGGGATTTGAAAATCAACACTGACTCTCCAGTTTTGAAATTGGATACAAGAATCAATTGTATATGTTTCATGAGAAGAAACGGAAAATCAGTTACACGACAGAGCAACAAGATTAAATATAAACAATGACGATCTCTCAATTTTAGCCGAAAATAATATAGAAAATACTTTAGAAACCCTAAAAGAAAATCCTTCAAAAATTGTCATCATTGATTCTATCTCAGTTATGCATTCTCAAAATTGTACATGATGATCTGGAAGTGTTTCACAGGTTAAATATATAACAGAATTACTCGTTGATTTTGCAAAAACTACCAATACTACTATTTTCATTATTTGACATATAACAAAAGATTGAAACCTTGCTGGGCCAAAAACTCTCGAACATATGGTTGATACTGTATTATTTTTTGAATGAGATAAGTACGACAACCTCAGAATACTCAGAGCATTAAAAAATAGATTTTGAGCCACATCGGAAATTGCGATTTTTAAAATGCTCGAAGAATGATTAGCTGATTTAAAAAATCCATGATTAGAATTTATTAATTCTCACGAAAGTGATAGTATTTGATCATCTCTTTCCATTACGATGGAGTGAACTCGTCCAATTGTCGTCGAAACTGAGAGTTTAACAAATTATACTAAATTTGGCTACCCAAAACGTTCAACTCGTTGAATTAACGCGAGTAAACTTGATTTAATTGTTGCTGTTTTGTGAAAATATACAAAAATTAAACTCGAAAGTTCTGATGTTTACTCAAATATTTCACGTGGATTAAAAATTGATGAACCAGGAATTGATCTTAGTCTTTGTGCCTCTATCATCAGCTCAAAAATAAATAAAGTTATTCCGAAAAATACTATTTTTATTTGAGAAATTTCATTAACTTGAAACATTAGAAATGTAATGAATTTAGAAAAAAGAGTAAAAGAAGCAGAAAAAATGTGATTTCAACATATAATTATTCCAAAAAATAATTTAAAAAATACTTTTAAAATCAAAGTAACTCAAGTTTCAAACATAAAAGAACTCATTAGTTTAATCTAATGAGTTCTTTTTTTTGGAATTAATTCAATTTGAATGTCTTTTTTTCTATGAGATGTAAAAAATAATTGAATATCAATTATTATATTTAAAAAATAATCTACATCTGTAATATGAATATATTCAGATCAAGAATGAATTTTTAAATCAAAATAATTTTGATTTTCAATAAAACCAATACATGTTTTATTAAATTTTTCTCACAGTTGTAATCATTGCACACATTTTAAAAATTCTCCTGTATAAATTGATATATTTTCGATTAATTGAATAGTTTCCATATTTTTAGCATTTTCTAAAATATTTTCCCTAAGCATCAAATAATCATCCCATTCATCACATGGTTCGATATATTGTTTATATCAGTCAGAAAATCAAATTTTTAAAATGCTATAGTCTGAATTACATGGAAACATGAAATCCTCTATAACTTGATAGACCTCATCAGAGATATATTCATTTTGTTCGAGATCTTTTAAAAATATTTCTGAAAAATTATTCTCTTCTGCTGAAACTATATTCATTTTAGAAAGTCCCGCTTCAGCAAAAAAATCAATCATTTCTTCTTTTTCTTCGATATCCATTGAGGCTAACTCATCAAAGAAGTATTCTTCTTTAGAATCCGACATAATTACATATAAACCAAGTTCATTCGTATGGTTGAAATAATTTTTTAATTTATTTTGTTTTCATTCATCATATTCCAGTAATCATAAGATTTCATCCATCATTTTGTTTACTGCATCTATTCTATCGTTTTCATTTCAACTCATATCCTCTTCATCTAAAGGATATTCTTTTGCAAGTTGAGTAGACTTATATGCTTCAATTGCATCGTCAATTTCATCTTCAATCATACCATATCCAGAAGATTTTAATAAGAATCAAATCAAATTTTTTATTTCTAATATTTGACTATCAAATGGCAAAACTTCATTTAAGTATGCTTCTTTTCAAGCAACTAATTCCTCATATTGAAAATTATTATCTTCAAAATATTGTATGAGATTATCTTTATTCATTGTTTGTATTTTAAAAATTACAATATTTCTTATATAAGATATTTTTTATCTTCTCAATTATTGTCCAAAAGTAACGATTGAGTATTCATGAGACCAGATTCCAATTTAAAATTATGATTCACACAATAAACAGCACTTGGAGATAACTCTCATAATCTTTTTATAAAAGTTCATTTGAAAATGTCTTCATATTGGAAAATAATTTCCTTATTATCTTGTAATCTAAATCCAAAACTTTCGTCTTGACCATTTAAAATAAAATTTAAAAGCATTTCTTTATCCTCTAAAAATAGAGGTAAATCCATAACATGTATTAATAGATTTTTGATTTTTTGAGAAACTACATCAAAACTTACGCTGTTGAATGTAGAAAAATCACCTGAAAGTAATATTTTACCTAAATTTTCAAATACCAATTCCGAATTATCTTGATTATCTAGAAAAATTATTCTTTCATTTGATTGAGTATAATTCAAATAAATAAAACATCATTTATTTGTTTCTGATTTTAAAAAAGATTCTAATAATATTAAAAATTCATTCGAAAATTTTAGATCTGAATTTTTTAATGAATTTAGAAAATTTTCTACCTTTTCTTGAGAGGAAAATTTTTTTAACAAGGCTTCGCGTATAACTTCTGTATTTTCTCACTTAATACAATCAGAAATTGATTTTTTAAAACCACACATTTCATCAGCTAAACAATTATCAGTAACAATTGATTCTAGTTCACTCTTATCAAAATTATGATGTGAAAGCATTTCACAGAAATCGTGTATATTTGTCATAATAATTATATCAGAATAATAGATGTAATATTTGATTCTTCTTTTTGAAAGAAACTAGCAAAGTCTTCTTGAAAGTCTACATGTGTATTAGAAAGCGTAACTGCTCACTTTTCTCCAAGATAAATATCTATTTTATGATCATCTTTTGCCTCTAAAAAAGTCATAATATCTTGTTTTTCTTGGTAAGAAATATTGTTATTTTCATTTAATAATTCTTTGAATTCTTTATTTGAATAAGATGGTTCAATAGAAATGAGTTCTCACCCTAACCTTTCTAATAAATTCGTAATTGCATAAATTTCTTCTTTTTTAAATGGATGATTTTTTCATGAATAAAAATGAATATTTTCATATTCATACCCAATTTTTATGAGCAAATCTGATCAAAGTTTTCAATCTTTATGTTGATGAAAAAGATCCAAATAATCTTGTGGTATTTCAAGACGACAGAAAACTCGAGATAATTCTTTCATCGCTTCATAATTTTCCGGAACAGATAAAAGGTCATTTCTCATTTGTGTCCAAGAAATTTCTTCTTTTCAAATAATTCATAAAATTGTTTCAGAAACAACTCAAATAACAGAATTTGTCTCCATAGAAAAATCACCAGAAAAAGCATTTAGATATGCTTCTTCTAGTTGATTTTTAGAAATATTATTCACTTGAATATATGTTTGTAGTTCTGGCAAGTTCATATTCGTATAATTATTTTACTTTTGTTAATCTTGATCTAGATCTCGCAAAATCACGATGATATACAGCTCAAAGATCCGGAATGATTACCTTAATTAATTTTTTACTTTTGATAATTTCTAATTCAATATCTTTTTTAAGAATTTCTCTAGATTCTCATCAATGGTTCAGAATAATTCTTGCTCCTCTAGCAAAATTATGTGCTCCGAGGTATTCCAGAATTTCATCATGATCAATATGTGATGAAAACCCTGCTATATCAGCAACTTCACATCTCACTCTTACTGGATCTTGAGAACTTGGCAATTGAACCATTCCTCCACGTTTTATGTCTCCAGCTCTTCAATTCATAGGAGTGTAGCCTACAAAGATAATTTTATTATTTTCATCTGGGAGCACATAATCTAAATGTGAAAGTATTGCTCAACCTTCAACCATTCAACTCGAAGCGAGAATAACTTGTTTTCTATTTTTTACATCTTTATAATAAAAACCATGTAGGTTATTTTTATCAACATACTTTATTACTTCCCTTCCAAAAAGTTCTTGTTGATACTCTAAACTTAATAATTTATAGTCTTCAGGTTTATTATCAAGATACTCCTCTGTAATTTTATCTCATAGTGGAGAATCAACATATATATCATAATCTACTATTTGTCCTTGTAGTCTTTTAATTTTTGAATCACAGATTCTAATTTGAGTCTCAAAACCTACTATTTCTTCAGGATCAACTTCAAAATCACCTTCTATTGCCTCATCTGCATATGCAGCCATATCTGAAACAAGATACTCTTTTTGTTCTTTGATTTTTTTTATATCTTCAAAAAGATTTTCATTAAACCTTTGGGCATTTTGCATTTCTCTCAATAAAATAATTGCCATTTCTTGGAGTCTGCTTTGTGAAAATACTGGCAAAATTGATTTCCCTTTCGTAGTATCAATTTCAGAAACAAGTGCATTAATTGATGCTTGTTTATCAGGATGTAATCTTCATGCATAAGTAGATTCAACTTGAACATAATCAAGTTTACAATCTGCTACTTCTGGAACTCAACAGAGATTTGGATCTCTAATTCTTCCTAAATCTCCTGAAAATAAGAAATTTTTATGGCTCACTGCTACTTGATGTGAATGTTTATATGATTTTTTATAATTGAGTACATCATTTACTTTATGTGTAACAAAACTTAATAAAGCTGAAACTGATCATTCAATATGCCCTGCATTTAAGAAACGTAATTTAATAGCTTGTATTAAATTATTACTATCTAATCAAGTATTCACATGTAATTGAGATAAGGCTTTGTCTAATTTTTGGTAATCAAACTCAACAGGTAATTTTTTTTCTAGTACTGTTTCAATATCAGCATTAGATTCTATTCATAACTCAGTTAATTCGTTTTTTGATTTTTCGTATTCTGGATATTCTGCTCTTCTTTTCATGATCAAAGCAATATAATCTTCTGCTTCTTTATATTTTTCTTTATCTGCTCTAAAAAGATGTAAACTTTTCACACTTGATTCTATATGAGATTTTATATCTTCAGTTGTTTTAAAATTTGAATATTCTCAAAATATTAACTTATATAATTCAAGAAATTTAAACCTTTGTTCTAATTTTTGAATTTCTTTTAATAAGTTTGAAACTTTTCTTTCTTGAGAAATATTTTCTTTATTTGATTTTTGAAGATTTTTCTTTAATTCCGCTCATGAAATTCCTGTAATTTTTAACTTTACACTTTCATCATTAGAATCTTCTTTTTTTGAAAGTTCATTCACTAATGCTTCATAGCTCATTTCTGATGTATACACAATATCTGCGTCACTATCATTTTCAACAAACTCTAATTTTCTAAAAAAATCTCAAAATTCTCTTCCCGCAAAAGCAAGTGATAAATTTTGTTTTTCTCTTTGATAAATTTCTTTATATTTATCTATTTCTTCTGGTAAATTTAAAAACTCATTCTGTAAATCTTCTAAATTTCAGTAAAAATCTGTTCATGCATATTTTAATGAACGATGAACTGATTCCGAGCTACATTTTTGTCATGAAAGTTCAATTAATTCATAATTACTAATAGATTCCTCAACTGTATCTATAGAGATTGAAGAAACAACAGATTTATATGTATTTAATAAGTCGTCATTAAAAACATCTTTAACAGAAAAGATTTCGTATCATTGTACAGAATTAATTTTTCATTCTAGTAAATGAGTTCTTGTTTCATTATTTTGTTCAATTGTATGATTTTTTTGGATGTTTGAAGTAATAACTTCTTTTTCTTGTTCAAATTGTTTTTTCCATCTTTGAGAAATAGATGCTTTTAATTCTCTTGGAACAAACATAGGTGCAGTAAATCCTGCTGATACTTTATTGAGATATTCATCAATTATTGGCTCATTTAAATTTTTTACAATTAATGAGCTTTCTAATAAAATTTCATCTCATGGTTCTAGATATTCTACTTGTTCTAATGTTCTTTTAATATCATGTTCATTATATAGAAGTGGTGGAACTGATGGTAAAGCTCCTGCAAGATCTTTTTGTGACTCAACTCAATGATCCAGCAAGATGTCTTCTGCATCTTTATAGGCTTCTAAATCAGATTTATTTCCAACTAGTCCTAATAATTTTTTTTCAATTGTTTTTCTTTCCTCCTTTGCTAAACCATTTTCTTCTAATTGATTTGATAGGTTTATTATCTTTAAGGCCTCGTTTAATTTTTTGCTTAATCTTTTTCTAAGCATTTGATTATCTTCAATATTTGCACGCGTAAAACTTACATAGTCATCTAACATATGTTTTCAAACTTTTGCAGCCAATTCGGTAATATAAATTTTCCCTTTGAATCATGATTTTACAAGCAAAGGCAATCTCCCTATGTGATCTACATGGGAATGCGTCATAATAACTGCATCAATTTGTGATGCGATTGGAAGTGTTTGTTTATTAAACTCTTCATCACCTTTTCATCATTGAAACATACCATAATCAATTAAGACTCTGTATGGTTTTCATTTATAATCTACTGTAACTAAATTACTTGACCCTGTGAGTGTAACCCCTTTTTCTGGACTAGAAATTCATCCTTCGTATCAAATACTTACTTTAGACGACATAACGGAAAATGTTAGAAGATAGAATCGATCAGTTAATAACGAACCTCCTTTAATAAACAAATTATTAATCAAATTTGACTATTTGTCAAAGTTATTTTAAAAAATGTTTTATATCCTATAGAAAAAAATGTAAGTGTTAAAATAATACACACATCTTTAGATGTTTTATATATAACTCTAGAATAAAAGCAAAGAACTTTTTTAAAGCATGTGAAAAAGTCGATTATTTCCTTGAATTATTCCTAATTCAAATTAAAATACCATAAATTATCTAATAATTATAAGCCCGTATGAGTCAAAATAATAAATTAGTATTTTCTATTATATTATGTTCTTTTATTTCATGATTATTCTGAGCAATTCTTGTTCAAAATATCTCAAATTCAGGAACAAATAGTATACATAATGAAATCATTAAAAATTGAAAAAATATTAGCATTACAAATTTAGAAAATGAGATTATTTCTATTACAGAAGAAGCATCTCCTTCTGTTGTAAATATAATTATAAAAAAAGATTTAGTTATTTATCAAAGTGATCCTTTTGGTTTTTATCAAAGGCCTGTTGGAAGTGTTCAAAGAAAAGTTGGTTGATGAACTGGTTTTTTTATAACAAAAGATGGTTATATTCTTACCAATAAACATGTTGTTGGTGACAAAAATGCCGAATATAGTGTTATTACAAAAAATGGTGAAACATTTGATGCAAAAGTTCTAGCTATCGACCCCATAAATGACCTTGCTGTTATAAAGATTAATCCAAGCACAGAAGTAAAACCTTTATCATTTATTTCTCATTATGAATGAGAAAATTCTGAAATTAAAGTATGACAATTTGCTATTGCTATTGGGAACGCTCTCGCTGAATTTCAAAATTCTGTTTCGCTTGGTGTGATCAGTGGGACCAATAGAACCATCGAAGCAGAAAATGAACGCCTCACATGATTATTGCAAACAGATACCGCAATTAATCCAGGAAACAGTGGTGGTCCGTTGGTAAATTTAGATGGAAAAGTTATGTGAATCAATACAGCGATAGCATGAGGTGGAAGTCAATGAATTTGATTTTCTATCCCATTAAGTACAAAAAAAGTAGATTATATTCTCAGTTCAGTAAAAGAATTTTGAGAAATAAAAAAACCATTCCTGGGTATAAAATATACAATTCTTTCTCCTCAAAATCATCAAAATTTTGATATTAAGCAAACATATTGAGCATATATTTTACCTGGAAAAGATTCTATATTATCATGATCAAGTGCTGAAAAATCTTGATTAAGATCAGAAGACACTATTCTTTCAGTTGATGGGAAAAAAGTAACATTAACCAATGACTTACTCAGCATTATCCAAAATAAAATTCCTTGAGATATTTTAAAATTAGAAGTAATTGAAAAAACGGGTAAAATAAAAAATCTATCACTTACTCTGTGAATTGAAAAATAAGACAATAAAAAAAACGAAGCGAAGCTTCGTTTTTTTTATTGTCTATTTCATAGATAAAGATGAAATTCATAGCTCTCAACGAGCATTTCCAGGTAGTCTAGATTTTCTTCAATTTTCTCAATATTTAGAAAAGTTTTTCTATTTTTTACTTCTATAATTCCTAATAATTCTGCCTTATAAATCAGAAATAATAGACTTAATATATTTTGATACATATCGTCTTTATTTATTTTTTCTAATTCAACGGCTGTGAAATAATCCATAATTCTGATGATAAACTCATCATACGGTTGTTTCTTTTTAGCTACAGTGCTTTGTACTTGTTTCATACGCTGAGAGTTATCAAATAATACCCTCATTATATAAGTTGATGTTAATTTATCCTTAAACTAAAGAAAAATATGAAAATACAATTAATGCAAAAGATGCGAAAATAAGCGAAATTATTGCGGCCGGTAATCCTACTTGAAACCAGTCTTTTGAAGAAATCGGTGTTTTGTTTGATTCAGATTTTGCCATAACTATCACACCTGTAGTCGTTCAAATAGGCGATGCATTTCATCAAAATCAAACACCAAAAACTAGAGCCCACCATAATAAATCTACAGAAGCAACCGATTGTAATTGTAAATAACTTAAAATTGGAATCATAGCAACTGTCATCGGAATATTATCAACAAGTGCTGATAATAAAGCAGAAACCCACAAAACAACTAAGGCTGTTAATAATAAATTTTCATCTGCAAACCCTATCATATACTCAGATAATTCTCGCAAAATACCTGCTGACTCTAATCATCCAACAAGAACAAAAAGTGCAAGGAAAAACACTAAAACTGATAACTCTACTTTCTTAAATATTGATTTAGGATCTTTATGTGGAGAAACCCATGTCAGTAAAACCGCTGCACCTATCATAGCAATCGCTGATGGTGGCAAATCTAACATCCCATGACAGAAAAATCAAAAGACCACTCAGGCTAATATTATTAATGATTTGCGCAAAATTATCTTTGATTGTAAACATTTAGAGGCATCCATTTTCATCAAAGCTCTCAATCATTTTTGCGGATGATTCCATTGTTTTCTATACATAAATCGTATATAGGATAAAACAAAAATCCATGAAATAAATACTACCGGAAGCGAATATTGTAAAAAATTATTAAAACTAAATCCGGCTGCTGATCATATAATAATATTTGGAGGATCTCAAACAAGAGTTCAGACGCCTGCAATATTTGATAAAATAGCTAATGATAATAACAACGGAATTGGGTTAATTTTTAGCAAACGAGTGATCACCAACAAGACTGGAACCATCAAAATAATGGTTGTAACATTATCTAAAATCATCGATAATCAAGATGCTAATGCAGAAAGTGCGATAACTAAAAACCATAAGTTTCATTGTGTTTTTTGTGCAACTTTAATCGCTGTAAATTGAAAAAATCATGTTTTCTCAATTTCAGCTACAATAATCATCATTCAAAATAACAGCAAAATAGTATTAAAATCAATAGATTCTAATACTTGATGATATTCGTAAAATCAAAAATATTTTCATGCCAAAACCATTAATAAAGCTCAAATTAATGCAACAAGAGCTCTATGTACAACTTCTGATAAAATAAATCAAAAAGTACAAAGAAATATAAAAGTACTGACCCAAAAATTCATGTCTGAAAACATAGTTTTTTGTCATAAAATATATATCTTATAATATCATAATATTCTCTACAAAACAAAAAAAGTCTCGAATCGAGACTTTTTTTATTTTATTTCTTTATATGCAGCAGTAAGCCCATCATATATTGATTGAAACCCTATGTTTTGTGTATTTGCTAGCACTCTTTGCATCACAACATTGTCTTCTTCCCCATTCCACATTTTAATATATGTTCCTTCTTTGTAACCATTATCTTGACGGAAACAGTTCAGAACATTTTTTCAAATATATAATTCATATAACTCATCAAGTGAAATCGAAGCTGAGTCTAATGAAATGAAAAATTGTTTTAAAAATGCTGTAAAATATTCTTCTGAATTTTCAGATTGTAATGAAATACGAAGTAATTCTTCAAACGGTGCAATAATTTCATCTAATTGAGCATTGTTTTCGATTTTCCAATCAATTGGCATTTTTATAGCTGATCTATGATTTGAGTTTTCTAGAATTAATTTTGTTACCGTATTTTTATCGTAGTATTTCATTAATTCACTCATAACAAAGTGCCAAATATCAATCATTTCGATTTTGAAATTATCATAATCAATATTCCCCTCAATATTTTTCCAATGTTTCCATGGAAGACTATCAATTGCTTCAGCCAGTTCCATATACACTGTTCTTCTCCAATTAATTACTTTTCCTTTATTTGTCACTCCACTTCTCCAATCATCTCCACTTGCAAGTGAATTCATTTTATCTTGAAGGTCTAACATTTCTAAAACACGTGCTTCCATAATTTGAAAATATTAAAAATTATTATTTTAATACTAAATAGAAAAATATTTTTTCAAAATAAAAAGAATTTTTTCTGTGAAAAAATTCTTTTTATTATTTATTTGGTGTAATTTTTTGATTTTTATTCCCTCTTGTTTCTTCTAGTTCATATCCATTTCATCTCAGAAAAGTACGAATTCTTTTTGTTGCGTTTTCAGGAGAATAACTTTGTCATAAAGATTTTTTATATTGTAGAAAATCAGAAACAATATATTGAACATCTTCAGATTTAAGATAATTTCATCTTTTATAGGTATGTGTTTCTGTTTTTAATTCTCTAAATCAATATTTTTTTGAAACCAATTCACGCAAATAGAAAAAATCTTCTGATCTTAAATATAGATTTGAAACCTGCATTTTTTCAACTACTCACAAAGCAGATAATCATGAATACAGATTTGATAAATTATTATCATATTTAATCGCACAAATAAGGTTTACATAGTAATCATTTGGTACTGACACTCATCACTCCTCATTATAATTATAGTGTTTATTCATTTCAACCTTTCCTTCAAGCGTAACGGTAAACAACTCTGTATATAAATCTAAAAAATCTTTTGTCGGCATCTTTATTAAACTCCAATCCAAAATACTTTTTAAATCTAAAGCAGAAATAATTTTATGTAAAATTTCTAAGTTTGAAACTCAAAATTTATCTGCTAATAATGGCTGAGTAATATTACTTCCTTGGTAAAATGGAAGATTATTAGAAACTTCTTCATATATTGCAAAAAGTGGATACGAAATTACGGTATCATCTAGTAATTCTAATTTATGTTTATCTTTATATTTTTCTAAAATTTCTTGTTTCCCATTATTTTTTCCCGTCGGTTGAACACGATTAAAATCCTCCTTTCACATATTATTTTGTTCAGTGAACAAATATGTCATCAGGAGGTTTTGGTAACGTTTTTGGCTTGTTTGAATTTCAAGATGAAGTTCATTTACTCCACCTTTTAATCATAACCATTCGTTTTTCAGAATATTTTTTGAAGTACTAAAATTCATACTTTATAAATAACTAAATAACTCTTAAGATTTCTTCAATAGTAGTATACCCTTTAATTGCTTTTAGTATACCATCTTCTTTCATTGTAATGAGATCACCTCTTCTAGCTTCTTGAATAATTTCCTCCGTAGTTCCTCAATCTCTAATAATATTTCTCAAATTTTCATTTAATGAAATAATTTCATAAATCCCTATTCTTCCTTTATATCAACTATTATTACAATGAGGACAACCTTTTCATTCATACAATTTTACAAATTTTGAAGGAAGGTTTTCTAATCAAATTTCTTTCATCATTGATTGAACTAATTGATCTTCTTGGGGTGTTTTTTCTTTTTGTTGTTTACAATGTGGACAAATTTTTCTTACTAATCTTTGTGCAATTACTGTATCAAGAGCTGAGGCTAAAACATATGGTTTTAATCACATATTTATGATTCTATCTAATGTTTCTGCTGCTGATTTTGTATGCAAAGTAGATAAAACTAAATGTCCTGTCAAACTCGCTGAAGTCGCAGTTTCTAGAGTGTCTTTATCACGAATTTCCCCAACCATTATAACATCCGGATCTTGTCTTAATAACGCTTTTAATCATGTCTTAAAATCGTATCCATTTTTTTCATTTACTTCTGACTGAATTACTCCATCAAGTTGATATTCAATCGGATCTTCTAAGGTAATAATTTTTTTATCTCTTGTGTTGAGTTTTGATAAAATAGTATACAAAGAAGTTGTTTTCCCAGAACCTGTTGGTCCAGTTACTAAAATCATACCATTTTTTTGAGAAATGGCTTTTTCCATAATACGTTTTGTCGTCCAAAAGAATCATAATTGTTCAAAATCGATTGCTGCTTTAGAATTATCTAAAATTCTACATACAATATTTTCTCAGTATGCAATCGGTAAAGTTGAAACCCTTACATCAATCTTTTTTTCTTCGATTTCTAATGCATATTTCCCATCTTGTGGAATATTTGAAATATTTAATTTTAAGTTTGAAGAATATTTTAAACGTTCAACAATTAATTTATATTCACGTTCTTTTAGTCTGAAAATATCTACTAAAACCCCATCTATACGAAAACGCACGACTACATATGTTTCATAACATTCATAGTGAACATCCGAACTTCATAAAACAAGAGCTCCTAAAGTAATGTCCTTTAAAGCCTCATCTGTCGCTTGTCTTGATAAAGAATCTTTTACTTTTTCTTCGATTTTAGTAAATCTTTCTGAAGAATATGATTTTTTTTCTTCTTTTTCTAAGATTTTTTCCTTTAGTTTTTCTTCAGATTTATGTAGATTTTGAACAACCATAACTTGTAATTTATGACTTATAATTTATACTCTTTTCAATACTATCATAAATTTCTATTTTATGCAAAAAAAGCAAGCTTCATGATCTATATTAATTTGGTCAATATTCTTGAGCATGTTTTTATCTCTTGCTTTTTTAAGTGTCAGTACAAAACTGCATTCTACTCTAAAAAATAATAATTCAACTCAAAAAGATATTGCCACAGAAAATGAAGTAAATCAGATTTTAAAAACCGGTAATTTTGAGTCAAAAATTCTTCCAAATAAAACTCAAATTATTTTTGAAAAAAATAATCAAACACTCAATACTTTATGAGAAAATCAATTTCATAAAATTCGTTTTACTTGAACATGATCAAGAATAGCTCAAATAGAAATTAAAAATGGCTCAGAATTACAATATTCACTTTTTCGCTTTGACAATAGTGATTATACTGGAAACAAAAGCCTTTTAGAGTCAGATATTATCACAAATAATAAAGATATAACTATTCCTCTTTCGACTCATGATGAATTTATAGAAATGAAACTAAAAAATTTATGATGATATTCAAAATATTCTCTTCGTTCTGCAGAAAATTTCATAACTCAAGAAAAAAAATATAAAGTTTTACAAAAAATTTGAAATAAAAAAATTGAAAAGTCGTATTGAGAGATGAAAAACTTTTAATACATAAAAAAAACAATATACTTTTAGAAATTATATTAATAGAAAATTTATGAAAAAATTATTTCTTTCAATTATCATTCTTATTCTCAGTTTTGGAAGCGTTTATGCTGAAAAATCTACAGAAACACTAAAATGATACAACCTGTATGAATATAGAGTTAAAAATGTTTGTAATAGCTATAAACCAAAAAATATTCTGATCAATAATCCTGACTATCCTGAACTAGAAACTCAAGATTTTTCAAAAAAAGATGAGGCTAGTGGAGAAGTTAAAAGTACTCCTATTTGAAATCCTGAAGGAAACAGCCTCTATGTAGCAAAAGCGCAATATCGTGAAAATATGAATAATATTTATAAATGTTCTATTTTAGATATTCGTAAAAAAAGTTTTTTACTCATAAAAGAGGATTTAACAAAGAATAATGCGAGCCTTAAAAATAAAATTGAGAAAAAAATTGAACTAGAATTAAGAAAAATTGAGATTTCAAAGAAAAAAATAAAATGTGGAAATAATAATAAAAATAAAAATGCCCTTCAAAAATTAGAAGTGTTAAAACAAACAAGCTATGAATTATGTAGATATAACTCTTATTTAGAATATTTAAGAGAATATCATAAAGTTATTGGAAATTTACTTGCTGCTGATGAATCTCTTGCAGACACATATAATTTAAGTACTTTATGAAACTTAGAAAGAGCTAAAATGGCAGAAATTGACGCTGAGATTGCTCACAGTTACAAAATATACCCTGTCGCATTTCATGCATACACAGAGTACGAAAATAACCTCGCAACACACTTGTTGTTAGAACTCTTAAAAGAAGATTTTATGGCTTTTAAAAAAAGTTTACATAAAAGTATAAATCCTCTCAATCAAGTGATTTACAAAATTTCAAATGCTATGAAAAAATAAAAAACTCCCAAAGGGAGTTTTTTATTTTATTTGAAATATAATAACATATGAGAATTTGCTCCTGATGGGTAGATCTCTGTTCACCACATTCATCAAGCATATCTGTGTCAATTTCCTAACTTATCTGCAGTCCATGAATAACCCCAAGATTTTGTATTAGCATATGTTCTTTCTGGTTTTAAAGAGAACCCCCATCATTCAGCTCATGTACTATAACATCAGCCATAAGCGGCACAAGAAGAAAAGTATAATGACTCTGCTAGTTCAGAATTTTTCAATTTTGCGTATGTTTTATGCTGATTTGTAACTCAAGGAATTCAACAACTTGTAGGGTCTTGTAATCATTCCCAGCCACACCATTTTTCAACATCTGCACTCACATATTTAGTATTTTTCCCATCGACAATCATTATTTTTTTTGGAGTAACTTTTTGCTCTTCCCAATTTCTACTATATCATTTTAATATAGATGGAGAAAGTTTATTCAAGTCTTGAGTAAATGGTGAAACACTGCCTGCATATTGGTTACTTGAATGCATTTGTGATACTGCTAAAGTCCATCCTCAACCATTTGTTGTCATATCACAATAAACTTTAATTTTTTCATTTCCTGTTGGATTTATAACATATATTCCATCTCACTTAGAATAACCATTGAGCAACAATGAATAACAGTTTTTTTTGGGCATAACTCTGAAATCAAGTTTCGATTGTAAAAAGTCTTTATTTCCTGATTTAATATCTTCTCAATCTTCTAATAAAACTGCGTAATTATCAGTTGTTGTCTCAATATCAATTTCACTAAGACCTATAGATTTTATTAATGGTTTTTTATTTATTTCGTCTAATATAACACCTAAAACATCTCATTCAGAATGTGGGAAACTTCACGAATTATTTGCATATGTTTCTCATCCAAGAAGTGTTATATTATCTCCCTGTTCTAAGAATCCTAGTAATTGATATCTATTTTGTGATTTATTTAAAATATATGTATAAGGTAATCCATTTAACGGATCTAATCATCAATTAGATATTCAATAATAAGATAATAACTCTTTTCATAATCTTCATTGATGATTCATCAGTACTCAACTTGAAGTTATCAGAATTTCATTATTTGGTACGCGTAGTTTTTCGCCTTCAATTACCTTCAAAGCTAACGATTTATCTATATTTTTCAAATCTGTTATTCTGACAGAATCTCTAGTCTGAGTAGAATATCATTGAAAACTCACAAAAGCAATGGTTCACAAAATTGCTAAAATAGTGATTACCACTATCAGTTCCACTAATGTAAATCAATTTTTTATTTTATTCATACTTCTTAGAGAAAAAATATATTTTGTTTACAGAAAGATACTGATTATTTTATTTTGTAAAAGGAAATAAAATAATTTACTTTTACAAAATTTAAAATACTGTTAAAAACAAAAAAACTCCCTTTGGGAGTTTTTTTAATTTTTCAAACATCTCACACCTAATCTTTTTTCACTTGTAGGAGTTCTGTTAAGCGCTTGGTATGCTGGAAGTATATCAACTTCTATCGGCAAACCAGAACCTGCTGAAATAGATGAACTCCATAATCATCCCCCCGTATTTAACTCCATATATGAAGTTTTAAAAACTCCTGTCATAGGCACTAAAAGTGCTTCTACGAATGGCTTAACTCATGTCGCAGTATTTGTATTTCAATCACAATATCTATCCTTATTATAAATAGAGTCTTCACATGATGTATGTCATCTAATTTCATTTTCAACTGCTATCCAATCATTATTTGAAGGGACTTTCCGCCCAGCAGGACATACTAATCCACTTATTGCCTGTGCATGGCTATACATCTTACCTTTGATAGTTTTTATATCAATAAAAACTTGGGTATTCCAATCTTCGTCTCTGACTTTCCATGTAAATATTTTTTCATAGTTACTTAATAACTCAGGTTCTCATGTTTTTCATCAATCATCATTGATAATAGTTTCACCATCATCAAAGGTATACACAACTCCATTATAATTTGTAGTTCAAATGTCAGCTTCTGTTTGCCCCCGTTCAAATCATATTCATAATGTTGAATTACATCAAGCCCATGTTTGTCATCCAATAACAATATCATTGATTTTACAATTCGGATCTAATAATCTCCACCCTGCTAATATTTCTGAATTATTTGAAGAAGGTCCAGCTATATTGTTTATCTTTTTTCATAAAATAATATCGGCTGTTAAATCTTTATTGTCAGAAAAAATAACTTCGGTGTCTGGTTCTTCAGTATCGGGATCTGTTGGTACAACGGTATCGTCATCACTGCTACATGCGGTCATTAGACCGGCTGTTAAAATAACGGCAGCAAATGTTTTAAGATTTAGAATTGTTCTTTTCATTTTCGGTATTGATTAAAAGATTAAAATTTATTAATTGCGTAATTTAATTTGAGGTAGAAAGCTCTTCCTGGTTTTTGTACGGATAGATTATCGTAAACCAGTTCGTCGAAAATGTTTTTAATATCAAAACTCAGCACAAATTTATTACTGGGAAAAGCATAGCTTAAACCAATATCTTGAGCTAATTGTCGTGGTACCTCAAAAAACTCATTGCCTACGGTATTGCTACCTTGTGCCGTTAAGAATGAAAATTCATCAGTGAAATAAACATTATAGAAGGCATTAAGTCTAGACTTCTTTTGTATCAAGTTTTTAAACGAATAACGTAAACCGCCGTTCATTGTAAAGAAAGGAGTGTTGGGAACATCGATTTCTATGCCTTGATTTTCTATTTTCAGGTCGAACTTTGATATATTGAAATTCAGACCAAAATTGTTATTGTAGGAGTAATTTAATTGAGCATCAAACCCTTTTGATGTGCCGCTACCTTGGTTTACATAAACGATTAGTTCATCATCTATATTTAATGATGTTTCTATAGGTAAACCTATTCTATCTTTAATGTTTCTCGTAAAAACATTGGTAGAAATGGTGAAGGCATGTTTTTTGATATTAAAATTGCCAAACCGAAATCCTAAATTATAGTTATTACTACTTTCGGGATCAATACTGGAATTCGCCACTACATTATCTCCGTCATCCCCGAATACCTCAGTCTCGTTAGGTAGGCGTATTGCTTTTTCTGCAGAAGTCAATAGGGTAACGTTCGGAACAAATTCATAGGATGCAGCAAAGCCATAGCCATTGTAATTATTATTACTGCTAACGATTTCGTCTACAATTACATCGTTTCCGTTTTCATCGGTTTCTATTGCGGGGTCTACACTTGTTGTTTTTTGTTGATAGTGTTTTCCAAATAAACTGGTCTTCAACTTATCATCAAAAGCAGAAACTTCATAAGTAAGAGAGTAAATGTTTTTCTTCAAATCCCTCGTTCCTACAAATGTGTTTTCCAATACAGACCTAAGGGCATCACTATCTTCTCTGTCTATACCACTATATACAAGGTTTGCTGAT
>CAJXJP010000035.1 GCA_913055215.1 uncultured Candidatus Altimarinota bacterium
CAAACTTTTTTAATTATTACATTTATGAAAAAATATATGAAAAACATTTCTCAATTTGGGAAAAAATCTGAAAACTTTATACAAAAAAATGGAAAAAAAGTTTTATCTATTTGATTAATAATTTGAGCGATTACTCTTACATGAGCATGATTTATGAATTATACACAAGCAGGTCAAAATTTAGCATTATCAATCGATGAACAAACTCAAAAAGTTGAAAATACATTTGATAAAGCATTTGATAAATATGATATAAATTATGAATTAGAATATTCAGATTCTGGAAAAGTATTTTTAAAAATTGAAAATGAAAACGATTTTTGAGAAAATTCACATAAATGATCAGATCATGATGAAGAAGATGTTGAAAATGAAAAAAATGAAAAAAGAGAGAATAAAAAATCTGAAAGGAAAATAAAAGTTGAATTAAAACCAGAAGAAGTAGAAGTGTTTAAAAAAATGAATTTAGCTGAAAGAAAAGCATTTGCAAATTCATTCATCATAAAAAAATAGTTTCTTTTCAGGGGGAATCTGATATAATATTACAATAATCTTTTCAAAAAAATATATGAAAGTACTCGTTATAGAAGATAATGAAATTCTCTCTCGTAATATTGTACGTTATTTAAGCGCAAGAGATGTGCATGTACAAGTTTGTTTTGATGGTAAAGAGTGATTTCATCAAGCTAGCCTTAATTATTATGATGCAATTATTTTGGATATAAATTTGCCAAATATGAATGGAAATGAGATATGTAAAAAATTGCGAGAAAAATGAAAAAATATACCAATTATTATGCTAACGTCAAATTCTACAAATCAAGATATTATTGAAGGATTACGTTTATGAGCTGATGATTATTTGACGAAACCATTTGAATATTCTATTCTCTTAGCAAGAATAGAAGCCATTACTCGTAGAACATTGAAAAATAAATCAAACACAAAGATTCATGTAAATGATGAAGTTCTTCTTGATTTAGAAAAATATGAACTTTTTAAAAAATGAGAAAAAGTGCATCTTTCTACAAGAGAATTTGATTTAATAAAATTCTTAGCACAAAATAAATCAAAGGCTATGAGTAGGGAAGAAATATATCAAAATGTTTGGGGTGAAGCAGATAATGATTTCATTTTTTCTAAAACAATAGATGTATATATTTGATATTTACGCAAAAAATTAGGGAAAGAAATGATTCAAACGAGAAAATGATATTGATATATAATTGAATAAACTATGAAAAAAACACAATTACAACTGAGTTTAATATTTTCTGCAATTGTCTTTCTTATTATATTATGTTTCTGATTATTATTTTTTTCAGTGAAATATTATCAAGAATTAAAGCAAGAATATAATAGATTTCAGTCATGATTAGAGTACATTCAAAAAAATAATCTTCAATGAAAAGATTTAGAAAATATTCAGTTTTTTCCCAATATAAATGAAAATTTTTCGAATAAAAATATTGATATTTTGTCAGGATTTCAATTTATCTCTCTTAATAATGAGAATAAAATTTTATCAAGCAATATTCATGAAAAAATAAATCATAAAGAATTAGTGGAATATATTTTAGATGAGGATGATGTTTATGAAATTGATTACTTAGGGAATTACTATGTGTCTAAATTGCCAACAAAAGAAGGTAATTTTGCTATTTTAAAAGGCTTAAAATATGATTTAGAAGACTTTGTATCAGATATAATTGTATATTTCCTATTAAGTTTGGTTGTATCTACAGGAGTATTTTTTATAGGAAGAAAATTTATTATTCGAGTTTTAAGGCCAGTCGAGGAAAACATAAAGAGCATGAATGAATTTATTCATAATGCAGGGCATGAATTAAAAACACCACTTTCAGTTATTGATTCTAATATACAAATTATAGACGATATTCAACAATACGATGCCTTAATGAATACGGAAATTAGAAAAGAATTAGCAAAAATGGTTGAATTACTTAATACGTTGACAGATCTTTCAAATATTCAAAATGAAAAATCAAAAGAAAAATGTAATATTTCAGAAATAATGCAAGATATACTATCACAGTATAAAGAGAAAATAAATGAAAAAGAGTTAGAAATTATTTATAATTGAGATAATAATTTTGAAATTGAGGCGAACAGATACAGTTTATTTATCTTTTTAAGTAATATTATTTGAAATGCGATAAAATATAATAAGCAAAATTGAAAAATAACTATATGAAGAAGATCCGAATTTATTTTATCAATCACAGATACTTGAATCTGAATTCCAGAAGATTTTCAGAAAAAAATATTTGAAAGATTTTATCAAATTGACACATCTAGAACATCAGAATGATTTGGTATATGACTGAGTCTCGTTCAAAAAATTTCTGAAATGAATAATTGGAAAATTGATATAAAATCAAAAGAAAATGAGTATACAGAATTTGTTATTAAATTTTAAAAACTAAAAAAACTGCCGGAACGGCAGTTTTTTTAGTTTTTATTTTTGTAAAGTATAATTGATCATGTGAGTATAACAATCAATCAAAGAAGAATCATGTTTATGTGAAAACTATTTATTTTTTTATCGTTATTTACATCGTTATTTTCGTGAAATTTTACTTTTAGTTCTGTTATATCGGGAACAGCATTTTTTAAAAGAGTTGTTCTACTACATAGTGAAGTGCTGAGATTATCATCATCTCCGTAAGCATACACAATATATTCCTCATTTTGAGTAAATGAATATCAGCAAGCAGCACTATTTCCATTTGTTTTCAGTATAATTTGATTATTCTTCGAATCCTTAATATTTGCTAAAACATCAAAGACAATTTCATCTTTTGTTATAAAGAACTCATCTCAGACGAGTTCCTTTTGTTTATTTATTTCAACTACTTTTCATACAAATACTTTATCGGATTTGTTTAGCTCTTTTGTTGGGGACTCTGGTGCTAAACAAGAGCAAGCAAAAGTATGAGTTATTTGAGATAAAAAAACGAGACTACCTAAGAATATACAAAAGATGATTTTTTTCATATGTGTTAATTATAATATTATTTTACAGAATAGTTAATTCTATATTTTTCATCTTCACTTTTAAGTTGAAGACTTGTTCTTTCTATATCAAAAGTATTTACTTTTTCTAAAGTTTCAATAATTTGAGCTTCATATTTATTGGCGTCATCGCTAAGACACCCTTTTCTTGTTGAAGATAAAGAAGAAATATCAATAGTGTTTCCATCTACAGTATAGGTTCCCATAATATTGTTACAAACAGCAACTCCTGAAACTTTTCCATCTTTAGAAAATGAAATTTTTGAATTAGCAAATTCAGTATGACTGACTACTCATTGATTTACAAGAAGAGAATTTAGCTCCCATTCTGATTCAGTTAATGATGAATTTTTAGCTTTTGTTAATTCAAAACTTAATTTTTCTCCACTAAGAGTTAATTCTCCGTCTTTTAATTCATAATTTTGAACGCTGTTTATGAATTCTTGTAATCCTTGTTCATTTTTCATAACATCATCTGGACACATCATCATAGTGCTCATTCCATCATGAAATGTCATATGTTTATCATTGTTTGTTGTATATGTTCCAGAGATTCCATTACATCCAGCACTTGCATAATATCTACCATTTTCAAAATCTATAGTAGAGTTATATTTTGCTAATTCCCATTTAGTTCCATCAAGAGCAGTAGAATCATTTTCAGCTGGAAGACCACCATTATCAATCATTTGACCTTCTTCTGTAATATTTTCAGCTGGAAGACCTCCGTTATCAATCATTTGACCACCAGAAGTTGAACATGATGCTAAGGTTACAGTTGATACTGCAATTAATGCTACTAATTTATTCATATATAAGTAATTATAGTTTTAAAAATAAAGAAAATTTGTATTTTCTACAGGCTAAGACGACAATTATTTATTTTAGTGACAATTTTATATTTTTTTGTTATTTTCTTTTTAAATATATATGTGATAATATAATTAAAATACTTAATTAAACTGACTGTTATGACAATATTACAAATAATTTTTATAATTATTTTTTGAGGACTAATTTGTTCATTTATTTCATTAGCACCATGGGTTCCAACAAAAAAATCTGATTTAGAGAGAATTCATAAATTACTACACTTACAAAAATGACAAAAATTTTTAGAGATTTGATGTGGGACCGCTCAAGTTTCTCTCTACGTTGCAAATAAATTTCCAGAGGCAGAAGTTATAGGAATTGAACTCTCTCCAATTTTGTATGTATTTTCTAAAATAAGAGTTTTTTTTAGTGGGCAAAAAAATATTTCAATAATATTTTGAAATGCACTTCATTTAGATTTTTCAAAATATGATGTTTTATATGTTTTTGGATTACCTGAAACTATATCTCAAAAACTATTTCCAAAGCTTGAACATTGATTAAAAGAAAAGGCATATTTACTTTCATATTGTTTTCAGATGAAAAATAATGCATTTATAGAAGAAAAATTTAAAGAAAAAGCGGAATGGAATAGTATCTACAAATATAGTCAAAAAGCCAAGAGTTAATCTGGCTTTTTTTGTGAATTTATTTATAATATAAGAAATTAATATATAAAAAATATATATGAAAAAAAATATATCAATTATTCTTATATTGGCACTATTATTATTTTCTTTGCAAAATGTTTCTGCATGATTTCAAACAGTACTTATTGAATCAAAAGCAAAAAAAATTGAAGAAGTAATTCAATATAGTAAACAGGAAGTAATAATTCAATGAGACTTAAAATTGTCTGAAAACATATATGGAACCAAAAAACTTATAGTACATTGAGATTTGAAAATCAAATGAACAGGATTACATTTTATAAATGATGTAATTGTTTATTGAGATGTTTATATCGAAGATAGAACAGAGTTTCATGGAAAACTCATCGCACATAATATTGAATGAAATAATTATATATCTATTGCTGATTTAGAAGCAAAAGGAAATGTAAATTTTGGGACACACGTGGAGATAAAAAATTGAATGTTTGTGAGTTGAGATTTTGAATCAGGATCAAAATGAGAATTTCATGGAAAGACATTAGTTGAATGAAATATGAAAGTAGGAGCAAATACAAATATTACGGGAGTTTTATATGTAAATAAAAGTTTTCAATGAAATTATTATTTCGATTTTAATGGAATAAAAATCCGTATTTTATGAGACTTTAAAGTGAATAAATATTCAAAAGTTGAAGCGAGAATTTATATGTATGCAGGGCAGTGACATAGATATCTTCACGGATATTGAAATGAAATATATAAATATAGATATGACACAGTAAATAGACAATACTCAAATAGAATGAAAATTATTGATCCAGTTTTAGATTATAAAATTTCACAATCTGAAATTAATAAAATCAATAAAGTAGTTTCTTATTATGATTTTGAAATAAAACAAAAGAAAAAATATATTACAAAATTAAGATCAAAAAGAGATAAAAATTATCTTATTCACGGAGAATTATTACAACTGAAAGCAATGCATGAAAAATTATTTTTGTATGTGTTAAAATATGCATGAGATACAAACTGGGATAAAACGTATTTAAAAAATGCAGAAGCTGAAAGTTATAACGAAATGAAAATATTTATATATAAATATGGTTCAGGACTAGATTTTGAATAAAAAAAACAACCTAAATAGGTTGTTTTTTTATGACTGTTTTTTGTGAAAAGGGTATGTAACGTTTTTATCTACTAGCTATTTCTTCAGAAATAAGCTCTTTTAATCATTCAAGTTGTTCACTTAGTTGATCTTTTTTCTCATCTGACATTTTTTCATTTGATTCAACTTTTTCTAATACTTTATCAATTTTTTCTTCTAATTGTTCTAATTTTTCAATCGGAGCATCAGGAATAATTTTTTCTAATCTTTTTTTGAAATTTTCTTTATGTTTTTTAACTCTTTCTTGTCTTTCAGTTCTCATTTCTTTTCTATCTTCTTTTCCTTGAGATCTTAGTTCTTTATTTTTTTCATGCATAGCTTTTCTTTTTTCTAAGAATTCTTGAATTTCTTCAGAATTACCAAAAATTTCTTTTACTTTTTCTGCATGAGATTCATGTAAGGCTTTCATTTCTTCTCTAATTTCATCTTTTTGTTCGTCTGTTAAATCATCAGATTTCATTTTTTCTCTAATTGCTTCCATTGCAGCTTTTGTCGCAGTTGTAGCTTCTTTTAATTCTGCTTTTTGTTCATCACTTAATGCTTCAATCATTTCTTTCATTTTTCCAGCATCTTCATGGAAAGCTTTTCTGTTTTCTTTTGCTTGTCCTTTAATACCATTTCTATGTTCTTTCATTTCTCCTTTGAATTCCATTTTTCCATTTCTCATTTTTTCACGTACTTCTTTCATTTTTCCTGTATTTGTATCAGATGTAGTTTCAATTTCATCAGCAAATACTCATGCAGTTGAGAAAGGAAGTGTAATTAATGCACTGGCAACGATAACTTTTTTAATGTTCTTCATAATAATAATATTAAATATATAATAATAGAAATAAAAATCTATTTATGTGTGAACCTTAGGCTCAATATACATTGTAAATAATCTATGTAAGAGTAATGTAAGATTAGGATAAAAAAGTAAAACAAAAAATAAATAGCTTATTTAAGCTATTTATTTTTTGTTTTATTTATGTTTTGCAATTTTTCTTTGATAATTTCATTCATAAGTTTGTATAAAACTCTTTGTCTTTTTGTGGATTGTTTTTCAATTTTTTCAATCTTTGTAGTAAGATTAGAATAAATGAGTTTTTGTTTTTTTATAGATAATTTTTCAATTTCATTAAACTTAGGAGTCAGAGCATTATTAATTTGAGACTTTAGTTTTAATCTCTTTTCATCCATTTTCTTTTTTTGTTCTTGTCTGATTTTATCACGAGTTTTAAAAATCATTTCTTTTTTATGCTCCATAAGTAATTCACGAGCTTCTTTTTTTGAAATTTTTCCTTTACGGTACATGTCTCAAATTTCTTTTCTTTTTTTCTCAAAATCTTCCTTCACTGTTTTTATGTGAGGATGTGGTTTATTTGTAACGTGTGAAAAAATCAGAACACTATTTGGTTCAGCCTGCGCGAGAGGGATGTAGATGAAACTTCCCAAAGCAAGAATTGCAAGGATATAAGAAGTTTTTTTCATAATACGGTCTTAAAAAATTAATTTGATGTATCAAGAAGAATATTAACGAGTTCTTCTATCTCTTTGTCGTCAGTTGTTTCTAAACCTGCGTTTTCAAGCTCAGAATTTATCTCTTCTTCAGTAATTTGTATATCACTTATGAAATCAAGAGACTCATTTTCTCTCATCGAAGAGGATAAAAATGTTTGAATTTCTATTCCATCGGTATGAATCTCGGATTCATTTACATAGTTACATGAAGCAAGAAAGAAAATACTAATGACTATTAAGAATTTTTTCATAAATTTTGAAAATTAATAGTTATTTTTGTGCCAATGCCTTTTTTACTCTCCATATGAATATCCCATTTATTTAATTCAGTAATTTTTTTTACAAGAGAAAGTCCTATGCCAAGACCTTCATGATTTATGTAATTTTCTCTAAAATAACGATTGAATATATTTTTTAAATTTTTTTCATCAATTCATATTCCGCTATCTTCTATAGAAAGTATATCATTTTTTAGTGAAATCAAAATTTTTGAATTTTCATGTGAGTATTTAATAGCATTTTGTAAAATATTTTTAACACAAATATGAAAATGTTCTTTATTTATTTTTTGACTAGAAAATCAATCGGTAATTTCTAAACAAATTTCTATATTTTTATCATCGGCTATTTTTTGATAACTACTTATTATATCTTCAATATTATTTTTATAATGTACTTTTTGGTGTGTGTATGATGAATCAACTAAATTAATCATTCATAACATAGAATCAAGAAGTTTCGATATTTTATAAGCAGAATTGAGACTTTGATTTACAGCTTCTTTATGACCAGAATCTAACTTTTCGCTTAAACTTAATGTAGAAATAATTTCACTTAATGGTGTTTTTAATTCATGATTAATATTTGCACTAAAGCTTTCTAATGAACTAATTGTTTCACGGATTGGTTTAAAGTTTTTTCAAACAAAAACGTAAGCAACAAAGTAAAAAGCAAGACTAAAGGGAAGAGAGAATAAGAAAAAATAAAGTAAATTCCATGCTCAATAATAATAACTAAATTTATTTTCAGATTTTATTATGACGTGATAGGAATCCTCTAAAAATAAATCAAAAGCATAAAATTTTAAACTACGACTATTATAAAATTCAGTATTTCCATTAAAAAAGCTATGATCAATATCTCAAAGAATTTTTTCATCATTTTTAATAATAGTTACACCATCGAGTAATTTCCCTAAAATTGCAGCAATTGTTGGGTCGTTGTTATTGAGTTTTTCAGTGTATTCATTTTTATTTTGAAGAATATTTTCTACTCATTTAGCTTTCAATAATAACTTTTCTTCCAGAGCAATATTTTGTGTAAAGTATGTTGAAAAGACAAAAATTGTTTGCATAAATAGCAACATAAATGTGATAGCTCAAGCAATATACATACTCAGCTTAATTCTTCTTTTTTCTAAAAGTTGAAAATTGTTCATAAAAGAACTCTTTTATGGGATAAGGTATCATTGACCACGGATGGTTTCAATAATATTTTTTCAAAGTTTTTTACGAAGATATCCAATATGAACATCAACAGTTCTACTCATATGAAATGCATCAAATTCTCACCAAACTTTTTCTAGTAACTCTTCTTTTGAAATAGTTTTTCATTTGTTTTGTAAAAGATAAATGAAAAGATTAATTTCTAGGTGGCTCATTTGTATACTGATTTCATTTTGATAGACTTTTTTTTGATCAATATCGACAGAATAATCTCAAATATAAATTATATTACTTTTTACGCTCATATTTCTACGAACAAGAGCTTTAATCCTCATAAGTAATTCCTCATATTCAAAAGGTTTTGTAAGATAATCATCAGCACCAGCATGAAATCATTCTGATTTATCTCCAAGAGTATTTCTCGCTGTCAAAATAAGAATAGGGAGGTTTTTCCCGTTAGTTCTTATTCTCTCCGCAAGAGTTAATCCATCAATATCTGGAAGTCAAAGATCTAAAATAAGGCAATCATAGTTGTGTTGAGAAAGTTCATATTCTACATTTTTTCATTCAAATAGTGCTTTACTTCAAATATCTTCTGAAGCAAGGTATCTGCAAATATTTTGAGATAATATTTGATTATCTTCAACAACAAGGATTTTCATAAAATTATATGGTTAATTATATACCTATAATATAATCTTGGTTTGTAAGGAAATTGTAAGAGTTTTTCAGTTTCTTGCAAATAGGAACTGCGTTTCTCGGTAATTATTATATTTGTAAAAAGAATCAATTTTTGTTATAATAGAATAGTTTATATCTTTATTAACAATTATGACAGAAATTTTTATATTTATAGTATTTGCTGTAATAGCGATTATGTTTTATGTGACAGCATATAATTCACTTATTTCATTAAAAAATTCAGTAGAAGAATCATTTTCTGCGATTGATACTGTTTTTCAAAATCGTTATGATCTCATTCCGAATTTAGTAGAAGTCGTAAAACAATATGCTTCACATGAAAAAGAAGTGTTAACTCAAGTTGTGAAATTAAGAAGTTCAGCAATGGGGAATCAAGAAGTGAGTAAAGAAAAATTAGCACAAGAAAATATGTTATCTGGAACACTGAAATCAATTTTCGCACTTTCAGAAAATTATCCTGATCTAAAAGCTAATGAACAATTTTTAGATCTTCAAAAACAATGGACAGAAATGGAAGATAGAATGCAAGGGGCGAGAAGAGCATATAATGCAGCAGTAAAAGCACTTACTGATAAAAGAGAAATGATTCCATCAAATATAGTTGCATCTTTTATGACCTTTAAAGATTTTCCTTTATTCGAAGCAGACGTAGAAGCAAGAGAAAATTTAAATGCAAAAGAATTATTTTCAAAATAAAAAATATTCACAAATAAAAGTAACATATGTTTAATCTATCCAAATATCAAAATAAATATCCAGGTCTTCTTTCTGAAGATGTGGATATTTTACAAAAATATCTTTCTGATGAAAAATTTACAGATTTTTTTGAAGAATTAGTACAATATAATAAAAAAAATAAGACAGTAAAATATGGAATTTTACTGTTTATTATATTGCTTGCTGTGGCCTTTTTCTTTTTATGATCTCATGAAAAAGATATCGATATAATTACTTGGTGAAAAAATGATGGTTGGATATATCTACTGATTATGTGACTATCTTGGGCAATACTATATGTTGTTTATCTGTTATTTCAAAAAGCACCTATAGCACCTAAGGCATTTCGCCAAGGTATAGCAACTCAAGTACATAAAAATTTTGTATTTTCAGATAAAAATGAAAAACAATTAGATTTAAATAATCCTGTGTTAGAAAATATTATTAATTCATTTGATAGAGAGGATAAGTATGAGGATATTATAGAGTGTGCAATTTCGTGAGAAGCAAATTGAAACAAAAAAGAATCTGAAATAAAAATTTTAGGATGAGAAATAAAAACATCAAAAAAACACAGAGTTAAAACAAAAAATGGTTATAAAACAGTGTATCGTACCAGTAATTCTTGATACCTTTTGAAAATAGATTTTCCAAATAAGCACTTTCCGATTACATCTAAAGTAAGTTTATGTGATGATGAAAAAGATAGATGGGGAAGGTCTTTGTTAAAAGTCTTTATAACAACTATTTTTATCACAATATTTCCACTTTTTTTTGGAACTGAGGAGTCAAGTAATGATTTTTCAGGAACAATTTATATGCAATTACTAGAATTATCTAACATGTGGAATATACCAGCAGTTATATTCTTTTGAGCATTATTTATTGCAGTTTTTGCAGGAGTGCATTTGTTCTATTCATATATAGAAACAAAAACAAATATGAAAATGGAAAATATTGAATTTGAAAAAATTTATGATGTACAAAGTAAGGATTGAATAGATGCTCGTACATTACTTACTCCATCATTTATGTATAAAATTGTAGATTATATCCATAAATCATGAAGGGGAAGGGTAGTAGAATTTGTTTTTACGGAACAAGAACTATATGTCTATATTAATTTTTTAAAAACAAACTCGATTTGAAACTATTTTTCAAATCGTACGATCATTAATACAAAAGATTATATGGAAGTATCAATGAATTCGAAAAAAAATATCGTAGAGGATTCTGTGCAATTTTACCTGGAAATTAAGGGAATCATGACCTTAGTACAAGAACTAGATATTTTACAGTTTGATAAAAATTAAAAATATAAAAAAGAGATTTCGAATGAAATCTCTTTTTTATATTTTTTTGAAAAATTCAGTTCTTAAAACCATTTTTCCAGATTCAATAAGTTCTGCATCATCAGTAAGTTTGATATTTTTAAATTTATCACCTCTTTTGATATCAGCGGCTCATTTCACTTTTAAGTCTTTAATCGCTGCAACAGAGTCACCAGCTTGAAGCGTATTTCCATTTGCGTCGACTACTTCGAGAGTTTGGTTATCTTCATCATCTAGTAACCAACTCATATCTTTCTTCTTTTTTGCCATAAAAAATTCTTAATGATTAAAGCAAAAATAGTATATGATAAATGGTATTGAATTCAATATTTATTTATGAAGATATTTTCATTCATTACATAATGTTGTTTCATCAAACATTTTTCCAAAATATTCTCATAAATTGTAGGCTCAATTTCTTGTGTTATTATGATAGGCTAAAAATGGTTTTCATTCATCATAAATTGCAGAATCTTTTGCCGTTAAGACAAAAGCTTTTTGAAAGATTTCATTAGTTTTTCACGTTTGAGGACAAATTATTTGATACTCAGTTTCTACCAAATCATAATCTTTTTCACGAATACTATATTTTTCTAATTCACTTGAGGAAATATCCATACAAAGACCATTTACGATATCTTTTTTATTTCCAGTTGGTTCACAATTTAAAACACAAGGAGGATTTTTTATGTGATTTTCAAAGTCATTTTCATCTACAATATTATATTTTTTTAAATATTCTTTAAAGAGAGCTCTCCATTTTTCACAAGGATTTTCGGGACAAGCTCTATAATTATAGATTCTTTTAAAACCATAAAAAACCACTGGAGTTGTTTGGTGTTCACAGTGATGAGTATTGTTGTTGAGGAGGCTTCAATAGCCAATAAGTTGGATATCTTGGTTGTTTTCTAAGATATCTTCCCATGAGAATTTGTTCATATTTTTCAGAAATACAGATTATTTTAGGTAAGTAGTATAAAAATTATGTAAAAATATCAAAATATTTTTACAGTAATGTTGACAAAAAGCAGAAAGATTGTATATTATTTTAGCATTCTAAAAAATATTAAAAAGGGGAAAAATATGGAAATGCAAACGGCTCTACATGGCTTAGGTAAATCAATAATGTCAGCATTACGTAAGGAAAAACAAACGAATGTTGATAAAATGAGATTTTCACTAGGAGATGAAGTTAAAATAAATTCATCTCATTACAATGGCGAAAACCTTGAAGAACTTGGTTCTGGCGTGATGGAACATTATTTTGCTCTTTCAATGAAGCTTGAAGAATCAATAAAAAATCAGCAAACGGAAATCCATTTTATGGTTGCGTTGCTCTGTCGAGGGCGAAAGGTTCATAAAGAAGATACATTCTTTATTGATTTGCCCCTCGATGTACAGGCAAAATTATTAGAATTAGAATTCGAAGAAGTATGATATAGTAGTATTATTATGCTTCTCAACAATATAAAAACCGGCAATAGCCGGTTTTTTCTTTTTTATGAAAAATGAAACTTTTTAGGTTGTAAAAAATCTAAAATGATGGTATACTTTTAAAAATAATTTAAAGAAAATTTTACATGGAATACCAGATTTACAACTACATACAACAACGATTACAATTTCCTTTGTGGTTGAGGATTTTAATAGCAATCATACTTGTTCCAATTTCACTTATTCCTATTATATTACCAATTTTTCCAGGATCATCTGTCGTAGGAGTGGTGTTACTGGTAATTGCGATTTTGTTTTTTGTCTCAGGACATAAAGTGAGATATGTAATGAAAGTGAGAAAGGGAATTGTCTATATGATGAAAAATTTACACAGAAAAAGAATATTGAGGCAAAAAATGAAAGATATTTCATCTCATATTAAAGAAATATTAGACGAAAGAGAAAATAAAAAGAAACATAAGTAATGTATGTTTCTTTTTATTTATTAAAAATTTGATCATTTAAATGTGTTAATTTTTTTCAGATTTCAGAACCTTGAATTCAAGGGTATAGTTTTAAAATATCATTTCAAGTGTAAAAAGTTTGTGACTGTTTCCACTGTTTAAAATCAATATATGCAGAATGAAGTTCTGTAATAATCTCATAGCTTGCAGGAATTCTTCCCATATGATCAGCTTCTCATATAATCATGAGATCCTCGAAAAATTGATGATTCATAAGTAAACGAATCTTTCTTTTTTTCATTTCTTTATATTTAAAAACTCTGAGATGGTTTTCAATAAGCCAAGTTATTCTTTTTCTAGATTTTTTAGAAAATCTCCATTTTTTTGATATTTGAGAATGAAAAACATCAGCTCAAATTGCTTCATGACCATAATAATGATTTTCACCTTTTTCATCAGTTGAAAAAGTTTCGGTTTTTGAAATATCATGTAAGAACATTGTCCGATATAGATCATGAATTTTATCGGAATCAAAATTATTTTTTTCAAGAATTTTATTGAGTACATCGAGAGTCATTTTAGTGTGGATCCAGACATTTCATTCTTGATGATATTTTGATCAGGGTGTATCAGATTGTTTATCTATTTCTGGGAAAAATAACTTTAAAAATCATATTTTTTTCAAATGTTCGAGTGCTTTTGTGTTATTTGGTCAGAGTAGGATTTTATCAAATTCTTGTTTAATTCTTTCAATTGAAATATTTTCTAAAAGTGAAATATTCTTTTCTAAAAATATATCATAATCGCCTTTTGCAGGAAGAAAATCATATTTATATAAAAAGCGAATATATCGTAAAATTCTTAATGCGTCTTCATGAATTCTTTCCTCGATGTTTCCTATAAATTTTAGATGTTTGTTTTTTATATCTTCAATTCCATTAACGGGATCTATATATTTTTCTTCCAAAATATTATAGTAAATAGCATTACAAGAAAAATCTCTTCTCGTAGCGTCCTCGTCGAGGCTATCGGTAAATATAACTTCAGCAGGTTTCCTGTTATTAATAGTTCAAATATCTTTACGAAAGCTTGTTATTTCATAAGATTTTTTATTATAATAGACAATAATAGTTCAGTATTTTTTTCCAACATGTCCCACGCAAGGTAATGATGATTCGATTTCTTCGACACTTGCATCAGTTGCGATATCAATATCACCATCAATATTTTCTTTTCACAAAAAAAACTCACGGCAAAAACCTCATATAATATAAAGATTTTTATTGTGAGTTTTGTGGAGTTTTTCTGCTAAAAATTTAAGATCTTCCATGTTTTTATAAGCAAAATATTATTTTTTAGATTTTTTATTTTGGTACATACGTTCGTCCGCGAGCTTCGCGATTATATCAATAGCTTCAACTGGAGAATTTTCAATATCTTGAGTGAGTTGTTCTTCATCAGAAGAAACGATCCCAGATGAAAAAGATATACGAATATCTTCATTTTTTTCATTTTTCAAATGAACATTATCTAAAGCTTTTTGTATGTTTTGAAGAATAGTCAGCGTTTCATTTTCACCTCTGAGAGTTATATAAACGAATTCATCTCAAGATCTACGAATAATAGCGTCTTTTTTGTTTGGTTGAAAACTTTTTTGTTTATGAAATGCTTGAACCAGGGTGATAAGAGCCTTGTCTCAAATATGGTGCCCATGAGTATCATTAATATATTTGAATGAATTCATATCAATAAGAACAAATCTAAAAGTGTTATTTTTTTCCAAACATTTGTTAACAATGTTTGGAAGTTTATTATGATAATAACAAGGAGAGTATGCTTTTGTGAGGGAATCAAATTTTACTGCTTTTTTTAAAGAACGAATTTTTTTATAGAGTTCTTTAATCTTTTCTTCTAGTTGTGTTTTTTCCTCTTCCAATTCAGAAACTTTATGAGCCTTAACTTTCTTTTTATTTTCTAGAGAATGTATATTGCTTTTAACGGGAGTATCAATTTTTCAAGTAGCGGGCTGTCAACAACTTGCACAGGTAAGGTTGGCTACAGAATCTTTAATATTTGCAATTATGTGTTCAAAAAATTGACTATCTTCTTGAAGGTCATCGATACGTTCAACAAGTGATTGGACTTTAACTTTACATCTCACATCGGTTTCTTCTAGTTTTGTAGTCATTTCTTCCAAGTGGCGTACTTTGCTTTTGATTTCATTTCTTGCCTCTGTTTCAAATTTTGAAAACTCTAACAAGGAATCAATTTTTTTTCTATTTGATAGAATTCATTTTAAAACATTATCAAGAAATTTTTGAATCTGTTCAGGTGTTTGCGCTAATGCGTAACGTAAATGTTTTTTCGTCTGTTTTCAAGAATCTTTCGCTTCGACTTCATTTGCTTTTTGGTAGTTATTAAAAGCAGAACTTGTCGAAGTCAAATCGATCTTACCAGATTTTGCATTCATATTTTTAAGTAAAGAGATTTATTCTTATATATGATACGTTGAAAAAACAAAATATCAAGTATCTTTTTAATGGGAAATATTAATTTGACATAAAAATTAAAATATATACACTTATTATATACAGTATATAATAATTATTCTTACTATGTTGACGGAAAAACAACAAAATGTTTTGGATACCATCACAGAATTTATTTCTAAATATGGGAAATCACCAACTATCGAAGAGCTGAAAGAGCTTTTAGGTCAAAAATCAAAAAGAGGGGTAACTCAATATTTAGAAGCTTTAGAAAAAAAAGGTTTTATTACAAGAGGATATTGATTTCGCTCGATTAAGTTATGAAACTCAATCGGATTTCAAACAACTTTAAATATACCAATTTTATGATATGCAAATGCATGAACACCTCTTGCTAATGCTGAGGAAAATGATTATGGAGTTTTGCCTATTTCAAAAAATATTATCTCATGAGATGAGAGTAATTATTTTGTATTAAGAGTTGAATGAACTTCAATGAACAAATATGAAGTAAACGGAAAGTTGATTGAAAATGGAAGTTATATTCTTATTAATAAACATGAATCATCGCTAAATAATTCTGATGCATTTTTATTTGTTGTAAATAATTCAGCTACAATCAAAAAATATAAACAAGAAGGAAATACTGTGTATTTGCTACCTGAGTCAAACGATGATTATCATAATCCAATTATTTTATCATCCGAAGATAATGTTTTAGTAAATGGAAAAGTAATAGATGTTTTCAATTTTTAATCAAAAAAAACAAGCCAATTGGCTTGTTTTTTTATTTGGTGTATTTTTTTTGAGATCGTATTTTTTAGTGATCAAATAAATCTATGTTTATATCTATTTCATTTTCAAGTCTTTTTACTTTTTCAGGACCATCATAAACAATTTCATTATCAATGATTAATTCAGAATTTGAAATTTTTCCAGGATAATCATATTGATTCAAGACATGTTTAATGGCATTAATTCTAGCTTTTTTCTTATTATCACTTCTAATTAATGTCCAAGGAGCATGATCAGAATGTGTATTTTTAAAGTTATGATATTCAGCAATTGTATATTTATCCCAAAGTTGTTGAGAGAATTGATCAATTGGTGAAAGTTTAAATTGTTTTAATGGGTTTGTTTCTCTTGATTTGAAACGTTTTGCTTGTTCTTCTTTTGAAACAGAAAAATAAAATTTTACTATTTTAATTCCTGAATCCACCAACATTTTTTCAAAATTTGGAACATCTTGTAAAAATTGATTGTAATTTTGTTTGTTTACAAATCACATAACAGGTTCAACTCAACCTCTATTATACCAAGATCTATCAAAGAAAGTCATTTCTCATCCAGCTGGGAGGTGATTTATATATCTTTGAAAGTACCATTGTGTCTTTTCCGTATCACTCGGTTTTTCCAGGGCAACCACTCTTGCTCATCTAGGATTGAGATATTCTCTAAAGCGTTTAATCGTTCCACCTTTCCCAGCAGCGTCTCTTCATTCAAAAATAATTAACAGTTTTTCATTATTTTCTTTGATGTGTTTTTGAAGTTTCAAAAGCTCAACTTGAAGTTTTATTAATTCTTTCTCATATGAAATAGTTTCTTTTTTAATACATGCTTGCACATATTTTTCTTCTTTTTCTTTAGGTATATCTTTACATTTTTTGTATCGATCTTCAACTTTTTTAACAACGTCAACTAACTGGAGTGTATTTTGTTTTTTGTTTGCTGTTTCATCAATACAATCATCGATTTCCTCAAGAATATCATAAAGAGGTCTTAAGACTTTTTTCATTTTTTTATCAGCTTTCCTTGATTTGTCATCGAGTAAACTTTCAAGCCTATTTCTTAGGACTTTTAAGTTGTCGATATCTGAATCCTGTCTTAACTGACCAAATAAAGTTTCCAGGGCTGTTATGAAATCTTTAATAGTTTTAGAATTAAGTATTATTTGCTTATTAAAAATTTCGTAGAAAATTGTAGGCATTTTTCTTAATCTTTAGAAAATAATTTATTTTTGTTTTTTACTCTATTTTGGAGTACTCAGAACTTCTGTATAAATATATAATAACTTAAAAAATGACAGATGTCAACTAATGTT
>CAJXJP010000036.1 GCA_913055215.1 uncultured Candidatus Altimarinota bacterium
TATGTATTTATTATTAATTTTAAGAGATGGCAAGGAAGAAGTGAGATTTACAGAAAACTACTATATTGATCAGAGGAGATGAAAAACTTTGCGCAGGATGTAAGACATGGAAAAATAAAAAGAAGAACTTCTATGTTAAGAAAAAGGGTGTTACAGATAGTTATTGCAAAGATTGTAGAAGAGAAATAAACAGAAAATACTATTTAAAGTTGAAATGAGGGGAATAATGAATAATTTTATGTTACTTAATTTTTAATAAAATATTATGGGTTGTAAATTTGAACAAGGAAAAGATTTTTATTTTATCAATGAAAATAAAATCAAAAAAGTAGTTTCAGCAGGTTTTTATGATAATTGAAAAGATACTGTTGTTATTTGTATGATGGGAGATGAAGAAAATAAGAGACCTCAAGCAGTTTCAGAAAGTGATTGTTTTGATACTTTTGATGAAATTGCAGATTTTATGAGAAAACAATGTGAAGAGTTAATTGCTGATTCTAAAAGGGATATTACTTAATTTGGTGTGACAATTTAGACAAAAATATTGATTTTTTAAGATAAATATTTACTATTTTAGTAAGTATTTATTTTTTTAATATTTATAAAATGGCAGAAAAAAAATGGAAACAAGAAGATAATTTTTGACAAGAAGATTATGATGAAGAAAAAATGTGCAAAGCAATGGATGATTATTTAGAGCAATGTATTGATGAATGGGAGGTTCTAAAAAAATCATATTCAGAAAAATGAGAAAGTTATCAAAACGTATTAAAAACAAAAATACCAACTGTTCCTGGTTTTATTTTGTATGTATTAAAAAACAAAATTAGAAAAAAATTATGAAGAGAAACTTTGTATAGACGGGCAAAAGATGAAAATAAGTTCCCATGATGGAAAGATAGAATGGATATACTTATGATTAGCCAACAAGATAGACTGATACAGGGGACAAGTTCATGACTATATAACCCTATTATTTGAAAATTGTTATTATCACAACACGGTATTCATGAAAAAACTATTGTAGAAACACAAGAGTCAGAAGCAATTAATGAAGATGATCTTGAAGATTAATTTTTAAAAATAAAAATATGGCTTGATGAATTTTGATTGTAAATAAAAACAATGAGCTTATTTGAAAAATATGAGATTGAGAATTAAAAACAGATAAAAGTGTAGAATATGTAGAAAAAAAATGATGAATAGTTGTTAAGTTATTAAACGACTATCAAACTAACGATAAAACAAAATGTATAGTAGATAGTAATTGAAATTTATGATATAAGAAAATATAGTTAATGACTAAAGAGAAAAGAAAACCAAAGCTATATTCCAAAGAACGGAGATTGAATCATTTATATAAAATAGTTGGTAGATTATCTGAAAAATGAGATGATCTTTGACTTATGACTTTTAAGATGAATGATGCACAAAAAGAAATAAGAAAAGAAGAGTTAGAATTAAAAAAGATTGATAAGTATTGAAAAAAATGAAAATACTATCTAAATCTTTTAAAAGGTCGTCAAATATGAGGGACAACATATAAAGCAATTGATTTTTTAGATACTGCGCTTTTCTATAAAAATAGAACAGTAGTTATTACTGCTCATAAAGAAGAAAAGATGAAAGATATATTCCAAAAAGTAAAACTAGCTTATAAGCATGTACCAAATGAAATCAGATTAAGTGATTGAAAAATTTGGAAAAAACCAAAGCCAAAATATGATTCACAAACACAATACTATTTTGAAGAAACAAACTCACAAATAAAAGTAACTCTTGATTCTCGTTCTTGAACTGTAACAGATTTACATATTTCAGAATTAGCATTTATAAATAACGCAGAAGATATGTTGACTGGTACTTTGCCTTCAGCAACAAGTGCAAATATATCAATTGAAACAACTGCTAACTGATTTAACTATTATAAATCTCTTTGGGATTTATGAAAAACAGATAATTGAAAGTTCTATAATCTTTTTATAGGTTGGTTTATTGAAAAATCATACAGAACAAAATTATTAGAGTGAGAAGAAATAAAACTTCCAAAAGATTTAAAACATTTAAATTTTTTAGATGACGAGCAAAAGAAATGGTATTTAACAGAATATTTATGAACTCCTAACCCTAAGAAGATAATACAAGAGTTTCCTACTATACCGGAAGAGGCATTTATTAGTTCATGAAGAGCTGTATTTGATATTAATGCTGTAAAAGATATTGTAACAGTAGATGGAATAGAAGATGCAGTATTTCCAGAATTACAGTATTTTAAAGCACCATCAAAAGAACATTCATTTGGTGTTGATGTTGCTGAAGGTTTAGAAAATGGGGACTACTCAACGGTAACAGTTTATAATGAAAATGAAGAACAGGTAGCAGGTTGTAAAATACATATACCACCTGATCAACTACCGCAAGTAATAGATAGAATAATTTCTATGTGATATAAGCCAAAAAATGCAGGGATTTGAATAGAAAGAAATAATCACGGGTTAACTGTTATTGTAAAATGCAGAGATTATGAATGGTATAAATATTTATACACAGAAAGGACAATAGATAAGGTAACGCAAAAAACAGTAAAAAAACCATGATTCCTTACTACTGCAAAATCAAAGCCTTTGATTATTGATATGTTAGCAGAAGCAATAAGAGAAAAATTAGTAGATATAAGCGATAAAAGATTTGTTGATGAATGTTATACATATTTCTATGATGAAAGATGAAGATCTAACGCAATATCTCCAAATACAGATGATTATATTATGTGAGGAGCTATATGATTATTCATATGTAGACAACCAAAAACACAAATAATAAAATAATTTGATTTATGTTAAATATTATTTATCATAAATTTGCTATTATATAGCGATCTCCTAATTTTTTTGTTTTTCTCTTAAGGAACACCACTAGAAATAGTGGTTTTTCTTTTGACTTTTTTTGAAATATTAATATTATATATTTATATTTATTGTATAATTAAAAATAATATGGCTTTATTATTATGAATATTATGTGTTTTTAGTTGGTTCTATTTTTTATTCTTCCAGCATGTATCGTATAAACAAAGAACAGGTTTTCAAAAATTTGTAACATGGTTTTGATTGATTACAAATGTTTGTTTTGTTTTATGAACAATGATGCAAGCAGTTTAATAAAATAAAAAAAAAGCAAAATCAAAAATATTGCTTTTTTTTATTGTTTGATATAATAAAAATATATAAAAACTAAAATATTACATATGCAAAATATTATTCTTAAAGATGAACAAAAAGAAATAGTTCAAAAGGCATCTTTAAAGTCACTTATTACAAATGATTATTTACATGATAATTTTAATGAAAACTTAAAATTAATTGCAGAATTATTTTTTGATAAAAAAATTGAAAGGGCAAAATCTTTTAATGTTTGAAGTAATGTTTTTAAAACTGTAGCTGATACATTTGCATTTTTTACATGATCACCACAATCAGAGGTTAATTTTAATTCTATTGAATATATAAAAGATTTAGTAGGAGTATGAGAAATGGTTGTTTGACTTGAAAGGCTTGATTGAAAAATAGTACCTTATTATATTGATGCAGAAGATTATGTTTATGCTGACTGAAAACATAAGGTTATAAAATATTTTGAAGTAATTGAAGAAGCAAGAAAAGTTATATATATGTTAGTGCAAGTTTTTGAGGTAGGATATACAGAAAGTAAACTTTATAAATTACCTAGTCTTTTATCTTTGGAATGATCGCTTGTTGATTTGGATACAATCCCGCAAACAGAATGATTACAAGAAAGGACAGAAACAGGGCTAGATGTACCAGCAATATTAATTTATTCTGAAAGAGATTCTACAAAATATAATCAAAGTGAAATTGATAAAATTAAAAATCTTTGATATTCTCTTGATAGAAAACAAGTTTTATTTGAAACACAATTTTTACAAGAAATTGAACAATATGTATTGTATGAAAATATTGATTTTCCTTCTGATTCAAAAGATAAAGACTGAAATGTTTTATCTACAAAAATTGGTAAAAAATTGCAAAACAATAGTCAAGTTTGAGAAAAAGCAGATATTAAATTTATATCAAACAAAAATGATTTAATGGCTGATGCTATTTATTATGAAGAAAAACAATTATGAAAAGTTACATCAGCAACTTCTATTCCTTTAGATTTCTTAGGTCTTTCTACAAGCGGTACAACTTCTTGAAGTTCTAGAACTATTATGATTGGGGCATTTGTTAAAAAAGTACAATCATATAGGGGTATTGTGGATAGTATATTATTGAAAGTGTTAGAGCTATGAAACTATGATAATAAAGAAATTATTTGGGATGATATTATACCTAAGAGTGGTGAGGATTTAGCAAACGAACTAGCAATTGCTAGAAAAAATGGTTTTGTATCTCAATATACAAGTGTAAAAAAATACTTACATTTAGATAATGATGAAGAAATACAATCAGAACTAGATAGAATTAGTTTAGAAAATAATGAATCAAATAATGTCGAAACAAATTAGGATAACAAGTATGGATCAAAAAGTAAAAGATAAAATAAGTGATATTGTAAAAAATACATTATCAAATAAACCAGGAATAGTATCTTTATATTTATTTATAATTTGGGTTTTCTTTTCAATGTTAATTATTTCATACAGATATATTTAAAACACTTTGCATTTGCTTAGTGTTTTTTCTTGACTTTAAAACATGTTTAATTATATTAAAAATAATGTAACCCACCACTTACATTGTTCGAGGGTCGTTTCTCGTTAAATACTAATCGTTAATTATAAAACTATGGAAGAAGCAAAAACAATTAATCCTGAATCTGAAACTACTGAAGAAGTAACAACTACTGAAGAAGTAATAAAAGATGACGGGGGAGAAGAACTTTCAGAAGATGCTAAACTATTGAAAAATAGAGAAGCTGAACTTGGAAGAAAAAATGAATTATTAAAACAACAAGAAGCAGAACTTGCAGAATTTAAAGCTAAAGAAGCTAAAATTCTAGAACAAGAAAAGCTAAAAAAAGGTAAATATGAAGAGGTTATTGGTGAAAAAAATACATTAATAGCTGATCTTGAAAAAGACGCATTAAGTTGGAGAGAATACCAATCAAAAAAAGAAAAAGAAATTCAAACAAATCTAGAAAGTATTAAAACTGAATTATGAGAAGAGGTAATAAATCAAGAATCTTTTATCCTTGACGACTTAAGTCCTGAAAAGCAATTAGTTTATTTAGAAAAAATCAAAGGTGTTAATACACCAAAAGATTTTACAACTAAAACAAATTGAGATAAAAAACCTAATGAATTAGGTTCTAAATTTGAACAAACAAAAGCTAATAAGGGAACTTCTACACAAATGATGTGAAGCGCTTTTGCTGATATGTTTTGAACAAATAAATAATTTTTATAATTAATTTTAAATAAAATGTCAAGACAAGAAACTATTGATTTTTCAAATGAAACTTTTAAAAGAAGTGTAATTGAAACTTATGATCAATATCTAACTGAACAATCTTCGGCTGTTGGGGTTTTCCTAGAAAATGGTAGAAACTTCCCAGTTGCAACAAATACAAAATACGAATGGTTAGAAAATCAATTAACACCATCACAATGGACAGTTAATGACGGCGCTGGAATCCCTCTTGGGTCTCCAAAAACATTTACTGTTGACTCAGGCGCTAATGGATTAATTGTTGGGTCTATTCTTAGATTCTCTGATCCTGCAACAAGATTATCTGTTGGTACAGTACAAGTAAAAGTTACTGCTGTTAATTCTGATACTGAATTTACTGCAACATTATACGGAACAAATCCTGATATTGTTATTCCTGATAATTCAGTAATTCATTTAGTGTCAAAACCTAAAAAAGAAAATAACAAAGATTTTATTGCTCAAAATAACTTACAACCAAATCAAGAATTTAACTACACTCAAAACTTTGAAGTTGCTGTTGAACTTTCTGATACTGCAATTAATTCTGCATCTTATGGGAATACTACTCAAATGGCTACTCAAATGACACAAGGTATGTACCTTATGACACAAGAAATTTCAGAACAACTATTCTACGGGCAAAGAGTTCAAAGAAGTTCAACTGAAAATGGTTCGTTTGGTGGTCTACAAAGTTATATTGATGTAACTGGTGGTAATGTTGTTGATGCTTCTGCTGCTGCTATTTCTCCTGCATTAATCAATGATTTAGGTGAAGAAATCAAAAGAGCTGGTGGTATTTACGATGCTATCTATACTAATATTGAACAAGCAAGAAAAATCTCTGCTTTCAATACTTCAGGAAACAATCCAATTACACAAGTTGGAAGAAATGAAACTTCTGCTGGTTCTTACGTTATGAACTTTGTTTCAGACATTCCAGTTGCAGGTGGTTTAATTTCAAGAATTATCGTTGATGAAAAAGTACCAGTTGACACAGTTTACTTAATCAATACTTCTAAAATTGGTCTAGTGCCATATGAAAATAGAGGTGTTAGAGTTGTAGACGGTACACAAAACGGACAAGATGGACAAACTGCTTTACTAAGAGCTGAATTAACTCTTGCTGTTGCTGACGGTAAATACTCTCACGGTGTATTAAAAAACTTAGCATTATAATTTTAAAGGGATATTAATTTATCCCTTTAAAAAATATATCTTTAAGAAAATAAAAAATGAAAAAATTTTTTAAAAATACTGCAAATAAAAATATGATTTTTGTTGTTGGTATGAATGGAAATAAAACTAGAAAAGAAAGATTTTTAAACGGTGTTCTTTGTATTGAAGATGAAGCAGTTTTAAAATGTTTAGAAAAAACACTAGATTTTAGAAATGGTTTTATTTTAGAATGTGATGAAAAAGGAATCACAGAAAAAGATAGAGAAATTGAAAAAGCTGAAACTAAAAAAATCGATACTGCTGTAGAAAAAGCTACAAAAGCTAAAGATTTAGAAATTGAAGCATTAAAAAAACAATTATCTGAAAAAAATGTTTCAAAAGAAACTAAAAAAGACGAGTCTAAATAATGACTCTCAAATAGAACTCTCTTTTTATAGAGGGTTTTTATTTTATTTTTAATATAAAATAATTTATGTTTGATGAAAAAATAGTTAATGTTGCATGATCAGATGATGAATATTGATATGTTGTAGTAAATCCTGATTGATCTCCTTTATGATCAGCAGAATCATTTAATTTATCTGTAGCGCAATTTAAAAAACCCGGGTATAGTTGGGTAGATAAGTTTTGAAAAAACCCACAAATAGACCAATGAAGTACTCCTGAAGATATATGGGATTTTTGAGGATTATATAATTTTACTGTTAATGGTGGCGCTAATTATTTTGTTTCTTCAAATTCAATCAGTGATACACAAGAAATTGAATTTGATACACTAACAGTTGATTCTAATTGAAACTGGAACAGAGAAACATTTACACAAGCTATAGCATGACAAACAAAAACACAAATTAATTCTCCTAGTTGAGATTTATTTGTTAGGTTTTTAAGATGTGAAAATGTTTCTGACTTATGAAATGATATTCAATGAGACGTTTATATTTATGAAGATTCTCCTGTTTCATGATGAGTACCTTCGGATTCGACAAAAATAAGATGACTAATGCAATGAAGTATAACACCTTGATTATCAAAGAATCAAACTCAGATGTGTATTTTTACAATTCCAACAGGTAAAGTATGATTTTTATTAAGATGAGAATCTGGACTGTGAAGAAATTCTTGAACTGATCAAGCTGAAATAACATATGTTTCAAAAAGATTTTGAAAAGTTCAAAAAGTAAAAAAAGACTTTACATTGATGACCTCTTGAAATTCTACATATAAAGATGTAAGAAGTATTCCTGATCCAATACCTGCAAAAACAGATTTACTATTAAGATGTATAAATGTTTCTGCAAACAATACTTCTGTGTGGGGGACTTTTGATATTTTGTTATTAGATGAGGATAAACTTTCTGATGGTTATCTAAATGCAATTTGACAAATAAGAAAAGTATAAAAATTTTACTTTTCACATAATTTATTATAATAGAGTTAAAAGAATACTTATTAACTCTATTTTTTATGGCTAATATTTTTGTAAAAGAGCCTATCTATATAACATTACAAGATTATAAAGATAGTTCAACAAAAGACCTAACGTGAAAGACTGACGATGAATTAAAAGAAATTATATATAAAGCACAAAAAGAAATTGATATTTATATCGGTTCTTATTGAGAAAAATTTGAAGAAACACAAGAATTTATTTTTCCAATAAAAAATACTGATTGAACTTCTTATATTCCAAATGACATAACAATAGCTACTGTATATGTTTCAGATCAGTTAATTGCAAATTGAGATACTATTGAAGAACATACATCAGGTGGGCAGATAACAGAAGAAAAAACATGAGACAGAACAACAAAATATTCTGCAACTTCAAATTCTATATTTGTAAAAACTATTCCATTTGAAGCTATGCAAATTTTAGATAAATACAAAAAAGTATTTTTTAAACAAATATTATAATGGCACTAAAAGACCAACTAGACTTTACTTGTAATATTTACAAAAAAGAAAAAGTCACAACAAATTGAACAACCAGGAATACACAAACAGATATTTATAATAATATAATCTGTCACTTCTACAAAGTAAAATGAGTATTAAAGTCTACTGACTTGTCACAAGAAACACCAATAATAACTGCAAAAGTAATTATTGAGCCTGATAAGATAAATGTAAGAAAAGGGATGTTTATAGATATTATAGATAAATATGTATGAAATATCTGAATGTATGAAATAGATTTTGTAAAACCAAATCATACGCAAAAATGATTAGATAGTTTTGAAATACAATTAAAAAATATATAATATGTGAAAAAATTGATTAATAACTCTAGATTTTGGAAAGTATATTGAACCTGCTAAAAAATCACTAGAAGAGTGAATAAATGACGCATTACAAATATTATATGATTATGCGGTTGAAATTTCCCCAACTGATACAAAAGAATTTATACAAAATCATAAAATAATAAAAGCTAGAACAGAATGAAATAAGATAATCTGAACACTAGAAAATGACACAGAATACGCAATATATTTAGAATATGGGGTACAATGAAAAGAGTTTAATTATTATAAATGACCTAGAGGTTGATCAAGAACAAGAATACATATTTGAGTTGGTAATAGAACTTATACAAGAACTATTGACGATAACCAAAGAAGAGTATTCGATTTAATTTTAAGTAAAATAAATCTATGATAGATATTTCAAAAATAATCTGAAGTTTATTATCAGATACAAATATAACTAATCTTTTATGAGATAGAATATACTGGGGGGCAAGTCCAAATGAAAGTGAGACATGATCATATTTGTGTATAAATACAATAACTGAAAATACTCCTAGTTGTGTTCAAAAAACAAATAGATTTGAATTAAGAATATATGGGGATAATTCAGATGTACAATTTATAGATTTAAAAGAAATTGATAATATTTTACATGAACATTTAACAAATGAAAATAATTTTACTGCATTGTGATGATTTAAATTTGTTCCATGAAATTATATCGAATGATATACAGAAAATAAAACAAAACAATGATTAAGAGATTTCTTTTATTACTGAATTTTATAAAATAAATTAAAAATTATGTGAAAAGTAAACAAAACACAAAAAAATAATAAAGTCAAAAAAAATGACTCAAAATATGAGGTTATAAGCGATGTAAAATTAATTTTATGAGCATTGATACTCGAACAATGAAAAAGTCTTACTGTGGACGAAAAAAGCATTGTTTTGATTAAAAACACAAGCACATATAAAAAATGACTAGTAAAAATAAGTAAATTATAAAAATTTGCTTATTTTTTTTAATTTATTACAATAAAATTGCCGTCTACTATATTTTTTCGTGGTGGGAATAAATATTGATAGATGTATGTTAAATAAATTTATTCTTAAATAAAAAAGAAAATGGCTGCTTTAAATCCAAACGATTTATCAAAATTTTCTGGTATTTTAGAAATTAGATTAGCTGGGACTACTGGTGCTTGGACAAGACTTCCTTCTGTTAGAGAGCTTGCAACAATTATTAATGATACAAATATTGTTGATGTAAAGGCGGACGACACGGGAACTGTATATAAAGCTACTGATAGAATAGCATCTATTCAACTTCAATTACTAGAAAATGCAAATAGGGATAATCTAGCATTACTTTTTGGTGGTACTTCTACTGATGTTGCAGGTGTATTAACACCAGTAGCAGGAGAAGCACTTGGTACTGGGTGGACTGTTGATACTCCTATAAAATTAGCAAATAAAAATGCTGACAATACAGAAGTTTCGTCTATTACTATTGATGCTGATGCTACTCCGCTTGTATTAAATACTGATTATAGAGTATTTGTTGGTAGTGATGGTTATACTTATATTATGCCTATTACTGCACAAGCTGGTGTATTAGATGCTGATTATTCTTACACTCCAAATGTTAGTGAAAATCTTGAACTAGATTTAAAAACTATTGAGTTAAGAAACTTTGAAATTAGAGTTACTGCAACAAGTGAAGGTAAAGCAAGAAAAACAATTATTTCTTCAGGTACTCTTAATTCTGAATACTCTATTTCTTATCAAGATGTAATTGAAGCTGGTGATATTACTGGATCAACACTTACATTTGAAAGTAATAAAGGTGCTACATATACTTATGAAAATGAAATTTTATAATCGTATAAATAAAAATTGACTAGATTTCTGTCTAGTCTTTTTTTTGTAAAAAAAATAAGAAAATCTTTATGATTTTCTTATTTTAAAACAAATAAATTATTTTCTTTTTTAAACTCAACTGCCATTTCCACATAAATTTGTTCTTGGATATCTTTTTTAATTTGTTCTCTTGTTTTTGGACCAAAGAATCCAGCTCCTAAATCATGTTTATCTAAAATAATCTTGTGATCTAGTTGATACTGAATAAGTGCTAATCTTGTTTGTGGACCAAATATAGCTGTATCTTTTCTATCAAAATATCATAATTCTCTGAGTAAAATTTGAAACTCTCTTACTCTAGGAGAAGTTTGACCAAGTTGAATATGTCCTAAATTTGCTAGTTCAGTTTCAGCCTTTTTTCAAGCTAATTCTTTTAATTTTTCTAATTTCTTTTCTAGTTCTTTTCTTCTTTTTTCTTCTTCTTTTCTAATTTTTTCTTGTTCTTCATATTGTTTATAATCTTCTTTCATTACTCCTCTTGTTTTCGGACCAAAGTGGCTCGCTCATAATTCTGAAGTAGATTTAACGATAGATTTTTTTAATTGATATTCTAAAATATTTTTTCTAATATCTTCGTAATCCCCTGTTAATTCTCCATCATAAAGTTTTAAATCTTTTAAAACTTGTTGAAGTTTTTTGATTTCAGATTCAGTTTTAGCAGGAATATCAAAAACTCCTGATTCTTGTTTTTCTGATTGAGTTAGGTCTTCAACAATATTGTCAGTTTCTTGATCAAATTCACCATTTAAATATTTTTTAAAAAACAAATCCCTTGTTTGTTTTCCCCAATATCATGCTCAATAATTATTTTCTCCTAATGGAATTCCATTTTCAATTTGAAAATTATAAACTGTATCAATTACAGATTTATTATATATTCCATCAATTTTTCCGTTATATTTCCCAACTTCTTTTAATACTTTTTGTAAATTTTTCACGTGAGCAACATTAGATCATTTTCATAATCCAACATTAAAAACTGTTGGTACTTGTTTTAGTCAATTTGTTGCCCAATTAGGAGCAGAAATATTTTTATAATTAATCGTCGTAGCTTGATTCGCAACAATACGACCTCTTACTTTTCTTTTCCCCCAATAAAGTGCTCTTCTTAATCATTCATCTCAGTATCCAACCCAGACATCAATTCTATCGTTTCTATATCATCTTTGACCAGCATTTACAATAGCTCATCCCCTATCTTCAACCGAACCAACTCATAATCATTGTAAATATATTTTAGTTCAAAATCTATAATTTTTTGGTGCTGCTAACATTCATGAAAAAACTCATTTTCAACTTGCTCACGCAATACCTCTCCCATTTAATCTAATTTCAGATTTATAATTTCATGTAAGATAATATTGTTGATTTGGCAATGGTGAATAATAAGCAGTTACTACAAAATATCCTGTATTTGGTGAAGCTAATGCTTGAGCAGGAATAAGTGCGATAGTAAAAATTACCAAAATGAGCATAGAATATAGTTTTTTCATAAGTTTTCTCAGAAAATATAATATGCTAATAGTTTATCATATTAAAAAGCCTTTTGACAAATTTCAAAAGGCTTTTTATTATTTAATTTTTGATTTAAGATAATTTAGTTGTTTTTTACGAAGTTGAGACTTTGTTTTTCAAATAAGCTTATCTATATTTTTATGTATTCATTTATTATATGCTCTAATTTTAGATCTATTATTTTTAGATTTTTTTCTTACATATTTATTTACAGTATCTGCAGATTTATCGAGTTTTAATTTTTGTTTTCTGGTTAGCGATGCTGGAATTATTTTTTGAACCGGAGTAGGAGGAATAAAGAAATCTCATTTTCAACCATATTTTTTTTGCATTGACGCAAATGTCTTTTTTCAAAAATATCATGCAGAGTCATGATGTTTATTTGGAATAATATTTTCATTTACTTGATAGTTAATTAATTCATTTTTTACAGAATGATAATTCCCATCAACTTTTCCATTATAAATATCCACATCTGATAAAAGTTGTTGTAATCTTTTTACATCAACTGTTTTACTTTCTGGTTTTACTTTTAAACCTACATATTTTGAAACTGGAGATTCATCAAATTTAACATTTACATGATGAAAACTTTCAACAACTCTTCATTTTACTTTTCTTTTTCACCATTTTAAAGCTCTCGCTAATCATTCATCACCATGTCACATCCAAACGTCTATTCTATCATACTCAAATCCTCTTTCTCATGAGTTAACAATAGCTCATCATCTGTCTTCAACAGCCGTAACTCAGATTCAATCAAGTTCAATTTTAGTTCCAAAAGGATAATTTCTTGGAGCGGCAACAATTCAAGTGTACACTTTTTTTCATGATGCAGTATGTTTTCCATTTCAATTTAAACGAACATCTCACCAATATGATCCAGTTGTATATCTTCTTTGACCTGGTAGTGGTGAATAATATGCAGTTACATAAAAATATGTTTCTTGAGAGTTGATTTCTTCGTGTTTAATAATTTCTTTTTTTTGATGAAATTTAGTTGGGAAATCTTTTTCTAATGCTTTTAGTGTTTTTTTTCAAAAATATCCTGCTCCATAATCAGAATCATATTTAATAATTCCGGCTTTTTTTTGATATGCTAGCAATGTTCATTTAATAGAATTATAACTTCCATCAATAGGACCTGCATATAATCAAAGTTCAGTAAAAAAGTTTTGAAGCTTTTTAATTTTTAATGCGCTTGATTCTTTACTAATATTAGATTCTAAACCAGAAAAAGTGCTAGAAGCTTGAACTTCTAACACAGAAAACATGGCAAAAAATGATAACAATAGTGAAAAGAGAGCGAAAAACAGTCTCTGTAAAGGTTTCATAATTTTTGATTACGAAAAAATAATGTGTGATTATTATATTTATTTATAAAAGAAATCAAGTACGAAAAAAGAAGCACCTTGTGCTTCTTTTTATTTTATTATTATTCACCAGCTCAAACAACAACTTTCGCATGTCTTAAAACTCTATCTCCTAAAAGATATCCTTTTTCAAATTCATCGAAAATAATTCCTTCTTTTTGACCAGGAACAGTTGTCATAACATCATGTTTGTCAGGATTAACTTCTTCTCATTTTGATTCAAAAGGTTTTGCTCACATTTTATCAAGATCAGCTAAAAGTTTTGTTTGCATTGAAACAACTCCTTCATATAAAGCTCCAACTCTCATTTCTTCAGGAGTATTTGTGATAATTCTTTCTAAATCATCAACTCTTGGAAGAATTTTTTTCAAAATATCAGATTTCAAGAAGAAAATCATATCTTCTTTATCTCTTTCTACTCTTTGTTTGAAATTTACAAAATCTGCTTGAGTTCTTGCTAATGTATCTTTTAGTTTAGCTACATCCGAATTTCCACCAGTTACAGCTTCTTCTAATTTTTCTTCATCGATTTCTCCTTCTTCATTTTCGATTTCTTCAATTTCCCCTTGCATTTCTTCTACTAAATCTTTTTCTTCTTGTAAGTCTCTTTCTTCTTTTGTCATTGTATTTTTCTTAAAAATATATTTTTCTTAAAATATTATATAAAAATTCTATTTTTTTCAAGAGCTACATGTGTTTTCACATAATTCTTTTGTTTTAAATGGTAGAGGTGAACAAGAAATTTTAGTACTATAGCATTCTTCATCACTTCTAGAAAAATAAAATCCTTCATGCGCAGAATCTCAATCATCACACCATGAGATAAATCATGTATTCACTTTATAATGACATTCATCTGGAAAATCTTTAAACTTTTCATTTAACACTCTATCTTCTTTATTTTCTTGATAAAGAAAATATCCTAGATTTCAATAAATCATAGCTTTATTAAGAAGAAAGACAAATCAAATAGTCATAAAACTTATGGTAAATAACCTCTTAAAATCTATTTTTTTCATAAT
>CAJXJP010000037.1 GCA_913055215.1 uncultured Candidatus Altimarinota bacterium
ATTCAACAAGTATTCAAAAATGAGATAAAGAATTTCTAACATCAGAATTAGATTTCAAAATCCATACAAAATGAAGTTGTAAAAATATATTACTCAACGGATTATCAAAATGAGATGGTTTCTATTTGATTGAACCTAAATGAACGGAAGGCTTTAAAGTTTATTGTGATATGACTACTGATGGATGAGGTTGGACAGCGTTATTTAGAATGAACGCGAGTAAGCATAAAATAGATTTCTGGTACTCAAATAAAAATACTCTAATTTGAGATGAATATAATTATTTAGAAAAATCAGATTTGTTTACTTATAATGAAATAAGTGTAACTAATTCTAAATGATATGATGGTTGAGAATATGTATTTGAAAAGATATGAAATGATTTATATGCTAAAAGATGAACATTGAAAAATGCTAAAATCGTAGATAATCGGAGCGGTTTATCTAAAAGAATAAGTGAATGGATTAGCTTATCAGGGACTATCTATACTTATTGAGCAAATGCTTTTTCATATAATGGAAATACTTATAATTATTTATTACATAATAATACAAGTATTTATAATTATGATTTCCCTTTTTACACATCATCACTATCACCATTATCTGACAAACCCTGGTGAGGAAGGCATTATCGACAAAATGAAATATCAACAATTTTCGTAAGGGATACTGGTAAAAATAAAAGACTAAAACACTTTAATGGGGCAAGGAGATATGATCAAGATTTATATGCTGAATCATGTAAAGACTATAAGGAAAGCAATTATTACCGAGCTGAATGAGACTGATATTATTGGATCAAATCTGGAACTGTTTCATTAACAAAGGTATATTGTGATATGAATAATCTTTAAGATATAAAAATGAAAAAAATAAATAAAGCCTTCACATTAGTAGAATTAATAGTAGTTATAACAATATTAGCAATACTGTGAACAATAGCATTTGTAAGTTTCCAATGATATACTTCAAATTCAAGAGACTCTGTGAGAGTTACAGATTTAAAAAATATTTGAAAAGTCTTGAGTTTAAGAGTTGTGGAAGGAAATCCATTATTTTACCCAGAAAAATCATTAGAAATTAATGGAGATTGAGAAGTTATTCAATATCAATGAACTCTTTCTCAATGATTATTGGATAAGTATTGAATTAATAATTGATGAGTTGACCCTTTGGATGGAGAGAATTATTGATATGTTGTTAATAAAAATCAAAACAAATATCAACTCCTTTCATATTTAGAAAATTGAGATACTAGTAACTCATTTTCATCTACATTTTTTGGATCCGCCTATGCTAATGCTGAAAAACCTTTTATTAAGCTATTTGGTGACGAATTATGATTCTTACTAAATCCAGTGGATAAAAAGGTTTTAAATTCTGTTGATGTCCCAGTTGTTGATATTCTGACTACAAATGACAATTATTTACTGGCGATAGATAATAAAACAGAATTATGAAATAAAAACGTATTAAAGAAAGTTGTATGAAATCAATTAAAATCATGTAAATCTATTCTTGATACATTTCCAACGGCAGAAACTTGAATATATACTATCAGTCAAGTGTGAGAAGTTCAATGTGATATGACAACAGATTGAGGAGGCTGGACTTTAGTTATGAGAGTAGATTGAAAAACCGATTACTTAAATTCTAATAAAGTTTGAGAATTACGTTCATTTGTTCAAGATTGAACTGCAAAAAAATCAGATTATATAATTAATTCAATTAGAAGTACTGATGAATTCTTAATAAAACAATGATTAAATAATGAAAACATTTTCGTAATGAAAAATAAATGAACTGATACAAATTGGAATTCAACACTGAAACATCCAGAAATGAATTATAGGTGTGTATGATGAAATACATTTTTTGCAACAACATCAGGATTTGATTCAAATAAAAATTTCCTAAGTAAAGGGAACTGTTGACTTGTTTGACCACTTGATAATGCTTGAAATGTAATGTCGTATGGTAACTTCAATATCTATATGTATGCTGATGTAAGAGAAAGATGGTCATGTTGATTATGACACTGTAATATACTTAATCAAAATAATTATGTTCCTGGAAGTATTTGGGTGAGATAAAAATAGTAAATTTAAAATTTACTATTTTTTTTGTCGGTTTTTTCCTTTACAAAGTCGAAATACTTGTTAAACTATTGCGGATTTAATTTATAAATGAAACTGTTGAATATGACTGTAGTTACTAGATTCGCTCCAAGTCCAACGGGGTATTTACATATTTGAAGTTTAAGAACTGTTTTGTATAATTACCTTTATGCAAAGAAAAATAATGGTAAATTTATGCTTCGTATAGAAGATACTGATAGAACGAGATTAGTTGAATGAAGTGTTGAAAATATGATTCAAGTATTAGCTTCTGTTTGATTAATACCGGATGAAGGACCTAATAATCCTGGAGATAAAGGACCATATTACCAATCTGAAAGATTAGAAATTTATAGAAAATATATTGATGAGCTTATTAAAAATGATAAAGCATATTATTGTTTTTGTAGTTCTGAAAGACTGAGTGAATTAAGAGAAGAACAAACGTCTCTTGGTCTACCTACAAAATATGATAAAAATTGTAGATTTATGTCTGAAGATGAAATTCAAGCAAAATTAGATGCAGGAGTTTCATACACTGTAAGATTAAAAGTTCCAGAAGGAAAAAAAGTAAGATTTGAAGATACAGTAAAATGAAAAATTGAAGTTGATACAAAAGATATTGATGAACAAGTTTTATTAAAATCAGATGGTTTCCCAACATATCATCTTGCAAATGTTGTAGATGATTACTTAATGTGAGTAACTCATGTAATTAGAGGTGATGAATGGACACCATCAGCACCAAAACATGTTTTATTATATGAAGCATTTGGATGGACTCCACCAACTTTTTCTCATATTCCTTTACTTCTAGCTACTGGCGGTAAAAAATTATCAAAAAGAACTGGAGATGTTTCTGTTGAAATATATCTTGAAAAATGATATTTAGTTGAATCAATTATTAACTATATCTCACTTTTAGGATGGAATCCAAAAACAACTGAAGAATTTTTCTCAATGTCTGAATTAATCGAAAGATTTAATTTAGATCATGTTAATAAATCAGGGGCAATTTTTGATGTTGAAAGATTAAATTTTTTCAACGCACATTATTTAAAAAATTCAGATATTAATGATTTATATAATAAATTATTAACGTATCTAAAAAGATATGATGAAGAATTTTTTAACACTTTACAAAAATTTCCAGAAGAATATAATAAAAATATTCTTAATGAGTTAAAATCAAGAATCAAAAAATTCGATGAACTGAAAGGTTTAACTACATTCTTTTATACTGATGCTAAATTAGCTGAATTGGATGTTTTTATTAACCCAAAAATGAAACTTGAATCGATTGATGATGTTATTGCTTCATTAGAACTTGTTGAAGATGTGTTAACTAAAAATGATGAACTAACTTCTGTAAATGAAATTAAAGATGTCTTTGTTGATGCTATTAAAGATGCAGGAATGAAAAATGGTCAAGTACTTTGGCCTGCAAGAGTTGCATTGTCAGGTGAAGAATTTTCACCAGGAACATTAGAATTAATTTACTTACTTGGGAAAGAAAAATCTCTTGAAAGAATTAATAATGTTCTAGAAAACTTAAAATAATATTTTATAAATAGTCAATATAAATACAAAATATTCTGCTTGTCTCTTTTTGAAAAGCATGATATAATAGTAAAAATATTAGATAATAATTTATACACATTATGAACTACAAGGCTTTAAAATGAATGATTGAATCCGTAGTAAATAGTTATAAATGTCCTGAATGTACGAGTGAAGTTGATGAAAATAATGTTGATGTGATCTGAGCGGCAGGCTCTACTATCAATATAGATATCACTTGTCCATCTTGTTGAAAACATTCTATGATTAAATCAGAAGTAATGTCAGTTGATCTTTCAAATATGAATATTACTCCAGAAAAATTAGAACAATTAAAACAAGGATTAGGAAATTTAAAATGAAATGTAAAGGCTTCAATCGTATGATGAAATACTTTAAATACTATTAAAGATGAAGAAATCGTAGATTTAAATGAAGACTTAAGAAAATCAGCACTGAGTGTTGATGATTTACTAAGTGACTCAGATAAATAAACTTGTAAAAAACAAAAATAAAACTATATTTAATGCATAAATATAGTTTTATTTTTATATATATGAAAAAAATAATTTGGGTTCTAATTTTATTGGTTGTTGTTTATTTTCTGCTTATCTTTAAAGCACCAAATATTACAACTGAAATAGAAAAATTAGCTGGTTTTGAATGATTTACAGAATTAGTTACAAGTATTAAATGAAATATTGACGATGCAGCAACTAAAATACCTTCTCAAGAAGAATTAGAAGATAGATATAATCAAACTGTCAGTTGAGCTTTACATGTAAAAGATAACGTTATCAACGGAATCGATAAAACAAAAGAAACAATTGATAATGTAAGAGTAACACTTTCTGGTGCTCAAGATACTATCAGTGATACTTTAGACGTTGTTTGAAGTGCTGTTGATAAAGTTCAAAAAGCAAAAGAAACAGTTGATAAAATAAATCAATCAGTTCAAGAAGTTTCAGAAACAATTGAATCTGTAAATAGTACACTACAACAATAATTTTAAACAATAATATAATTTCTATGATACTTTCTGATAGCGAAATTAGAAGAAGAATTGAAAATGGTGATATTGGTATGGAGTCATTATGAGACTATGATATTATGACTCAAATTTGACCAGCAAGCCTAGATTTTAGACTATGAAATGTTTTCAAAATCTATAAAAAAGCTAGACAAACAGTTATTGACTCGAGAGAATGAATCGACCCAGGCCATGTTGAAACTATAAAAATTGAAGAAGGAGAAAAATTTGTTCTTCATCCAGGGGATTTTGTGTTATGAGTAACTCTTGAAAAAATTAAAATCCCATATGATCTAGTTGCAAGATGTGAATGAAGAAGTTCAATTGGGAGATTAGGAGTAATTATCCACTCTACAGCTGGTTTTATTGATCCAGGTTTTGAATGAACAATAACATTAGAAATGACAAATATTAATGAAGTTCCAGTTGCTCTATATGCTGGTATGAGAATCGGACAATTTGCATTTGAAACTGTTCAATGAGAAGTTATAAATACATACGACAAAAGAAAGGGAAGTAAATATATGCATCAAGTTGAACCTGAAGAAAGTAGAATTGTTAAAGATTTATACTAAAAAAAATATCCATTTTGGATATTTTTTTGTTTACAAATAAAATATTTGAATAAACTACTAAAGTAAATTAATAAAAAACAAATATAGGATTCGACCTATTGGTTAGCTTCCCTTGATTTCAAGAGAGGTAAAAATAAAGATTAAAAAATAAATTAAAATGAGAAAATATTATATCAAAACATTTTGATGTGAAATGAATAAAGCTGATAGTGAAAAAGTCAATATGATTCTTTTACAGTCAGGTATGATGAAAACTAATGATTGGAAAGATGCTGACTTAGTTATTTATAATACTTGTTCAGTTAGACAAAAATGAGAAGATAGAGTTTTTGGAATGAGTGAAGAAATTCGTAGAGAAAATGCTAAAAGAAAAGAACTAGGAGAAACACGTTATATATTAACGTGAATCACATGATGTATGGTAAGAAAAACGGGGCTCAATAAAATGTATTTGGAAGAAGATACTATAAGAAAAAAAGCAAAAAAAATTGAATATATTAAAGATTCTTCATGAATTTTTAATAACGACGATAAATTATTTCCTCGTTTACCACCATTAGATTTTACTCTGAGAATAGAAGAAGTGAAATATCTTCCATTCATATTAACGCATATTTATTGAGAGAAAATTTGATCAGATGATAAATTTGATGATTATTTAAAATCAAAACAATTAAGAGAAAACCCTGCATCAGCTTCAGTTATTGTTCAAACAGGTTGTGATAATTATTGTACTTTTTGTATAGTGCCATATACCAGAGGTCGTGAAATAAGCCGTCCACATGCGGATATTATTTCAGAAGCAAAAGAGCTTGTTGCAAATGGAACGAAAGAAATTTCACTTGTTGGACAAAATGTAAATTCATATGGAAAACAATCAAATATCAAACTTTGGAACGAAGAAAAATCTACCTGGAATGAATGAATTTGAAAATCACCTTTTGGTCAACTATTATCAGAACTCGATACAATTGAATGACTAGATAGAATCCGTTTCACTTCTAGTAATCCTCATGATATGACAGCAGATATACTTGATTCTCATTTTGATTTAAAATCAACTTGTAATTATTTACATTTTGCATTGCAGTCATGAGATTCTATTATGTTGAAAAAAATGAATAGAAGACATAATTATGAATTATTCAGAGATATGGTTCATGAATTAAGAGCTAAAGATCCATTATTTTCAATTTCAACAGATATTATAGTTGGGTATTCGTGAGAAACTGAAGAAATGTTTCAAAATACGGTTAAAGCATTTAAAGAATGCGAATTTGATTTTGCGTTCATAGCACGTTATTCAGTAAGGCAGGGGACAATTGCTTCAAAAGCATTCCCCGATGATGTTCCTGATGAAGTAAAGGCTGAAAGATGGCATATTTTAAATAAAATCTTATTAGAAAATGTCACAAAAAGAAATACTCTTATGCTTTGAAGAATAGAGGAGGTTATGATTTCTGGTCAAAAAGATGATTACTTCTTTTGAAGAACAAGAAATTTTAAAGAAGTATTTTTCAAAGATCAAACAAATTCTATAAAAACATGAGATATTGTTTCCGTAAAAATTACAGAACTTGATCGTTATGTTCTTAGGTGAGAACTACAATACTAAAAAAAGAAACCCATAGGGTTTCTTTTTTTTAGTGTTGAGGAATTTATGCCGCAAGTTGTTCTTCAGCGTAAATTTTTTTCAATACTTGCATTTTTTCTTCAAATAAACTAGTTTCAGAATCAATTACTTCAGATATTCATCAGTTATAAATACTTTCTGGGAATAGTTCTTCTAATAATTTTAACATTTGTTTTTTCTTGTAATGTGCATGAAATGCAGGACATCTATCATCAACTTTTGATCTTATATAACTATCTTTATCAAAAATTTGTATTTCTAATTCAATATTATATTGTTTGTTTTTAAATCTATTTTTATATTTTTCAAAATTGCTCAATAAATCTTTATTATTAATACTTCATAAAACTTCTTGAATCTCTAAAATCAATTTTTGATCAATTTCTTTCAATAATCAAATATTTTCATCTTTTGTTGAATCAATACTATCGATAGCTTTTGATGTATTTGCAAATACAGAGGCAAGTTTTTTGTCTATTTGTCAGTTATTTACTAACAATTCAGATAAATCGCTATAAAATTGTTTCAATCTTTCTCCTTTGTAAGGAACTTTAATAGTTCATTGTAGTGACTTATATGATGAATCAGAGTTATTATTATTAACTCTTTCTGTTTCAGGTCATTTCATCCAACTGGTTCTAAGTGTCCCTAGTTCATTTTCAATAACTTTAATTAGTTTTTCACCTTCTGTTTGTAAATCATTTACTACAAACATAAATCATTTATGATCGAGAATCTCATTAAAGGTTTTCATTTTTTTGAGCATCAATTTGTTTACTGATGAATATCCACCTTTTTCTCAACGTGAAGCCGCGTGAAGGACATCAATGGAGCTTTTATTTTTTTGATACCATCTAGCTTTTCATTCTATAGTTAAGCTACTCATTCTTACTGGAATATGCTCTTTTGTATCTTCAGGAAATATTTCATCCGCTTCTTTTAAATCATAAGTTCATCATTTTTCTCTTGTATAATACATGTCTCTATCATCTGTTAACCCATAAAATGGATTTGTAGATTTGTTATCAAAATTTACTAAGATATTATCATCTTGATTGATAATACCTTGCATTAATTTCATTAGATATGAATTATCTTCTTCGGTATGTTGATGAATATGATTTTTCTCTCTATCCATATAGAGAACAGATAATCACAATAATCTTTGAATTTCATATTGTCATTTTGTTTTTTCATCTATTGATCTTTCAGCTTTAATTTTCTGACGTTCTAATTTTCTTAATTGATTACTTTTATTTTTTATTTCAAAATGTTTAGATTCATATGATGTTCACTCATCAACATCTTGTAATTCATATTTTAATAATTGTAATTTTTCTGATTCAGTACTGATTTTATCTGTAATATTTTTTAATACTTTTTTCTCTTGTCTTTTCTCTTTTTCTAAAGACATTGAATATTTAATTAAACTGAAAACATTAATATTTTCCATCGAATGAATACTGTCGAAATATGTACTTTTTAATTTTTTTTGTGACTCATCTCCAAAGTTTGATAAGTATGTTTGCATATGCATGCTTCAGTTTTGTAGGTACTTACTCGACATATTATTAATATCTTCTATGTCTTTTTCTGCAATTTCTTCATCAGTTAAAAACAATTTTCTTCATAACCATGTTTTATAATTATCTTCATGGTTTTTATATGAATAATCATCATTTGATAAATTTTTCAAATCAGAAATACTATCAAATTCAAATAATCAAACAGCTCTAAATGTATAGAGTAACTCATTTACAAGTGATTTATTTTTATTCGTTCATAAAAATTCATTTGCTGATAATAACTTAACACTTGAGTCTGAAAGTTTCTTCTTTCTTGGTTTTATATTTTCTTGATTTGTTGGTTTTTCAGATTCAAGTATTGTACTTACTTGATCCTTTACTTTTTGTTGAAACATTTGAAAAATCATTAAAGATTGCTCATTGTTTTCTAATCAAGGCATACTTTTTAAGAATTCTTGATATTCAACTTGGTTAACTTCATTCAGTGACATGTCAGATCTATTAGGAGTTATTTTTCTTTAGTATAGCATATTTTAAAAATTAAAACAAAATAAAAAAACGCTTTTGCGTTTTTTTATTTCTCTAATTTTATAATCTTCCATGTTCATTCATCTGTTTTGTTTAAATGAATTTGATATATATCATCTGGATATGCTTTAGATTGACTACTTTCTAGGCTATTAATATAGGGCCAAAAATTAATAATCGTTCCTTCAATATTATTATCTTGGATATATTTTTTAATTGAAGCGCCTAAACTATCGCCATTGTTAATTTGAAAAACTCCTTTATGTATAGAACTATCTAAGCTAAAATCTTCTAAATTTAAACTTACAGGGATTCTAGATGTTGTTTCATTAATATTTAATACAGGAGCTGTATTTGTAAGAACTTCACTACCTCTTAATATCTCTATAATATTATCTTTATAATTTGTTATAGTTGATGACATAGCAATTGCTAATATAAGAGCTTTTCAACTGAATTTTTTACGGTCAAGCTTGTTTGTAATTAACTTGTGTTTAGGTGTTAATTCTGCTACTTTTTTTAGAACAGGATAATTAGTTCATCTATGTTTATTGATAAATCTTCTGAAAGATATAGGTTTATGAGAACTAACTCATTCTATAAATGCTTCATTGTCATAGATTTTATCTCATAAATGAAGTTCAGCTTCTTTAAAAAACAAAGTAGCTTGAGTTCTTTCTTCTATTTCTTCTTCAGATAATCCTTCGAGATATTCTTGTAATTCTGCACTTTCCTTATCCCGGACTTGAATTACACCTTCATATCATCATTTCACATTTGTAAGAGTACATTCTAATTCTCTTCTAAATACTCATTCTTCATCAGAATCATCTCCATCATTATCAAAAATTTTACCTGTAAGTTGAATAACTATTTTTCAACGTTTATTTCTTTCTATTTCGGCAGAGGCAACTTCAATATTTCAAATACTAATATCTTTATCTCAATCAGGGTCTCTTCTTAAAACTTTTTTTCATATACTTCCTGCTTTTCAGTCGATAGAAGGAAGTTCAGATTTAGAATGAAATCAAATAATTGATCATCATTTAATTAGAAAGTTCCCATGCTCAATCATAATATTTTCTTCTAAAACACTTTTACTAGTACTTCAGCTTATTATTGTAACTGTTGGTATAATAATTTCTTCAACTTTAGATTCGACTTCATCAATCTCAGTACTTATATCTTCTGAGATTTGTTCTTGATTCTCTTGTTGATCTAGCTGCTCAAGATCTTCTGGTTCCTGTTCAAGATTTTCTTTATTTTCCATTGGAATTGATTAGTTTTAAATTTTGATAATTTTAAAACTAATAAGGATATTGTCAAATTAATTTTTTGCGATTAAATCAAAATTTTCAATACTTTTAGATATAACAAATCAAAGTTTTTCTTTTTTCAATAAAACTGAAATTATTTCGACTTGCTTTCATGCATTTAGGCTTTCCTGAATTGCAGAAATTGTAGTATCAAGTGCAAGAGCCAAAATAGGGCCAGTTTCGGTACTATTAATAATATCAATAACTTCATCATATGATAAATTTGTATCATGCATTACTTCTTGAGTAATATTAGTAATGTCGATGCAATCCATACTATATGTATCTACTAGACAACTAAGAGCATTTTGAGTATTTTGAGCGATATTTGTAAGCGATTCAGCTATCTCATGTTCCATTGGGTATTTGTTTTCTAAATACGCATTTAGTGATTCTATATAATTATATAAAGTAACTGATTTGTTTACATAATTATCTTTTAGGTTGTTGTTCAATACTTCATTAACAATATTTTGTTTAAAAGATTTTAACTGACTATCAGATCTATATTTACTAGAGAGTCTATTTAGTTTGTTTAATATTTGTTCAACATTGTCAGAAATATTGTAATCGAATATTTCCATAGCTCTGAGTGACTTTGATAAGGTGTTTAAATTTTCCTCTTGTTCGCTTATCTTTTCAATAACATCATATGATGTATTATCTATACGTGGTACCATTTGATATAAAAAAAGTAGTAATATAAAGGATATATTACTACTTTAACATAAATGTTTTTCAATGACAATTATTATTTCATTTTTAATTTAAAAATTTCTCTTCAAACAAGTTGAGAATCTCTTTTATATAAAAGACTTCCTGATTTTGTTGCTGAGATTTGATAATCATCTGGGAAGAAACTTTGCACTTCACAATATTTTGCTAAAATTTTATAAATTTCTTCAAAATAAAAATATTTTCATCTTATTTCCCAAAAAGGAAATGATATAACAATATTTCCAGAATAATTAATTTTTGAAAGATTTTCAAAAAATGCAGAATAAATTTTTTCTAAACTTTCTCTTTGTTTTTCTATTCTATCGACAGCAATATTTTTCTTTGTCATAATTTCACCAAGATAACCCTCAGTTACAATTGCATCAACTCATTTATCAAAATATTGAGATTCATGAATAAATTTTGCATTAAGTTTTTCTGTTTGGATATCAGCCGTCATATCTAATTTTTTTGCAACTTCTTTACAATTATGTAGGGAAGTATCAACCATTTTTTCATTTAAATCTGAACCGTAAACTTTTGTATTTCCCATATAAAGAGATTCAATAAGAATAGTTCATAATCCTACAAATGGATCATAGATAGTTGAACCTTCAGAAAGATTAATCATCATTTGTGATAATTTAGGTGGAAGCATTCCAATCTGCATATCTCTATCTTTTGAGTAATCTCTTTCTCCATAAGAATTAATATCTTGAATCCAAATAGTTTGACCAAAATACGTAACTTCTTTTGTGAAGATAAAATTAAAATCTGATTCTCTTTTTACTAGATTTTCACCAATAATTTGAGCAGCGTTTAGATTTTTAAAATCTTTATTTGTAAAACGAGCTGAAATATCTTTACTTCTTAGATGTTTTTTTACTTTCATTAGAATTTCTTTCATAGAAACTCTTTCTCAAAATAAATTTAGACCGTAACGAAACTTTCCTTCGTATGGCGCTTTTTCTTCTAATGCTTCTTGAATAGTTTTTGTTGTTTCTTCAATAGTTGTAACCTTTATTGTTCCACCGATTCTTGTAATTTTAGATAAAATTTCTTCTTTAGAAATATTTTCTAAAACTAAAATTTCTTTACTTTGATATATTGTTGTTGCATTCGGAAATGCGCTGATTATTTCAGCAACCGATATCTTGAATTCTCTTCCGAGTAAAAATCCGTACATAAATATGTTAGTTTAATAATAATTTTTTGAGCCTATAGTTTGAATCTATCACCCTTCAGGAGCTTCCTTTTACAATGGAAGGTGTCTGAAAGCCAGATGGATTACTATTGATGTCATTATAACCCTAGTTTTTCTTTTAATTCTGCTGCAACTGTTTCAATTGCTTGATCTGCATTTACTTCTACAACTTTTCCTTCTTCTTTTTGTAATTTTAAAATAGGAAGTGTTTTTGTAGTATATTCTTCAATTCTTTTTAGGATAGATTCTTCGTTATCATCTTTTCTTTGAATTAATTCTTCTCCAGATTTTGGATCATGAGTTGTTCCGTAAGGGAAAGTTTCACCAGTAGTTTGGTTAAACATTCTTCCTAATAATCTTTGTTTTGCTTTTTCTTCTGATAATTCAAAAAATACAGCTTTATAATCTGGAAGAACTCTATCAAAAATTTCTTTATTCCAGTCATTTCTAATAAAACCATCAAAAATAATTTTTTCAGCTGTTTGTTTTTCAATTACTGCTTCCATAACTTGTTTACCAAGTTCTGCGTTTACTTGTTCTCCAGCATCTAGAATTGCTTTAATAGTATTTCATAGTTCTGTACCGCCTGATACAAGATTTCTAAATTCTTGTCCCATTTCAATAAGTGTAAAACCATGATTTTCAACTAAAATTCTTGCTTGAGTTCATTTTCCACATCCTTGGATTCCTGTAAATACGAGTTTCATAATAATTTTTATATAAAAAAATAATTCCTTTATTAAATGAGAAAAATAAGAAATATTATTCCTTCTATTTATATAAAGAGAAGGTCTTCGAAGGACGAATAGTATAATATTTGTTAAATTTCCAATTTTTACAAAGGAATTATAATAATTTTTTGAAAATCGCAAGAGTAATAAGCCGGATTCTGTATCTCGGTATCAATCTATCTAGGCTTGCAGTCACCCGCAAGCTCGAGCTGGGTATAGGTTTTTCAAGCGATAGAGAGCACTGACTCTCAAACCTACCATTCCCATTGCATCACATACAGTTTACCAAAACTACAGCTCACACTGTAGCATCATCGGTAGCTTTCACATCCAATGACTTTTCACGTTTCTCCAGCAAGCTGGATAGTATAGTCTCTGTGGCACTGGTGGTACTAAGATTTTATGAATTATATATCCTAGCCGAAGTCGTTATCTTCTATGCTGCTCTCATGATGTCCAGACTTTCCTCTTCGAAAAACGAAGTAGATACCTGCCCTTGCCGAAAGAGTATATTTGAAACAATTAAAATGTAAAAATTATTTTATTTTTTATGAAAAAAAGCTATAATATTTTTGTAATTTCAGGAGTAAAATGTTATATTAGAACCCATAGCGGTTTTCTCTCTACAATCAATAAAATCTGCTTATGTGTTCTAATAAATGATACATAGTTATGTGTCAAGAAAAAATATAACTTTGACCCCCTATTTATTTTGAATAGACTAACTTCGATAAATAACAGGGATGACAAATAAAAATAAATACTTTTAATTAAGAATTGACTATCTGAAAATGGAAAAACACTACAAACTTAAAAACATCGTAACTCACTTAATTAACAACGTTAAAAAGCAAGACTTCTTAGTTTACTTTAGAAAACTATCATTGTTAGAATCAAATGAGACTTCATTAGTAATCGGAGTAGTTTCTAACTTTATGAAAGATAATCTCCAAGCTAAATTTTATGATGAAATACTTGCTGCAGCAAAAGAAGAAATCCCAACTATTGAAAAAGTTTCATTTGCAGTAGATATGGATATCGATAATCCATCTAATACAAATGTTATAGATTGTTCATCTTTCTATAAAACAGCTACAAAAGCTCAATCAAAAAAATCAACTCAAAGAACAACTTCAGCTAACTCAGTAATGAGTCCAGTTAGAATTATTAACGGAAGATATAATCTAGATAACTTTATTGTTGGTTCAGATAATCAATTAGCATATTCAGCTTGTGAAGCAGTATGTAAAAATCCAGGTAAATCATACAATCCACTATATATCTATGGTGAAGTTGGTTTAGGAAAAACTCACTTGCTTCAAGCAGCAGGGAATACAATCCTTAAAAAATTCAAAAATAAAAATGTTGTTTATACGACAGCAGATAAATTTATTACTGAATATGTTGCATCAGTTAAAAAAAGATCAGTTGAAAAACTAAGATTAAAATATAGAGAAATGGATGTACTTATTATTGATGATGTACAATTCCTAGCTAAAAAAGAACAAACTCAAAACGAACTGTATAATATTTTCAATTTATTATACGAAGATAACAAACAAATTATCATCTCTGGTGATAGAGCTCCAAAAGAATTAACAGAATTAGAACCAAGATTAAGATCAAGATTTGAATGGGGGATTACAGTTGATATTGGAACTCCAGATTTTGAAACAAGACTAG
>CAJXJP010000038.1 GCA_913055215.1 uncultured Candidatus Altimarinota bacterium
AATTTAAAAATCCAATCTTATTTACAAGGTTAATGTATTTATATTTTGCTCCGTATTGAGAGAATAGGGCAATTTCAGTTTTGGAAAATAAAATTGTCTTTTGATGATTTGGTAGAGTGAAAACAATTATTTGAGAAATAGGAGAAATAGATATAGAAATAGAAAATAAAGAAGCAGAAAATAAAGAAGAAATAGAAACTATAGAAGGATTTGTAAAAAGTTTTGGTTATAATAAAGGCGATTTAGAAAACTTAAAAATACAATTTCAAGAAATTATTAATGAAAATAAAAGGGAAGAAAGAGATATTAGGCGCTCAAAATATTATATTTGATTGATTGATGAACTTATTATCTGCTGAAAAAAGCAAGAAATAACAAAAAAACACGAAAAATAAATTTTCGTGTTTTTTTATAATTTTAAATTTTTTACATCATCTTTTGCTTCATCCGTCATATAATTCGTCTTACAGTTCGGGCAATTAAAATAATATCTATAATAAAATTTCTTCAAAAGAGTCTTTTTTGTGTGTTTTGGAATCTTTTTTTCAACAGGAGTTAAACATTTTTTACAAGGATCTCCTTCCTTTTTTACCTTCATGTTAGGATCTCATTTTCCAATAACTTTTAGTATTTTTTCAGTATTTTCAGGAATTTTTACAGGATTATTGAGTTTGTCTAAATCTTTTTCAGAAGGGATAAATCATTCATCTTTAATAAGATTTTCTTGTTTCATAGCAAGTGTTGCTAGCTCATCACATCTTTCATTTTGTTCATGTCAGTTATGACCTTTTACCCAATGAAAGGTAACTTGATGTTTTTCTACTACATCTAATAATTTTTCCCATAAATCAGCGTTTACGGCTTTGTCGTTTTTAGTTCTCATCCAATTGTTGGCTTTCCATTTTTTTGCCCAACCTTTTTGGATTCCGTTAATTGTATATTGAGAATCTGTATAAACGTGAACATTTGATTTTTTTGTAAGTTTCGAAAGTCATGTAATAACACCACTTAACTCCATTCTGTTATTGGTTGTGAGAGTGTATCATTGCATGAATTCTTTTTGTACTCATTGGCAACATAAGATGATTCCATAACCACCTGGTCCTGGGTTTGGATTTGCTCAACCATCTGAATAAAGTTCTACTTTTGGAATATTTTGTATTTCTGTCATTTTTTACTATTTATAATAATTGTTATGTATTTTACCGAGGAAAATATAATTTCAAATATATTTACAGATTTTTTCTGAAGAATCAATATTAAAATTGATGAAAACTCATAAAAATAAAAATAACTAGTTTTGCCGAATAAATAAAGAAGATGTCAAGCGACTTTTTTGCGAGAGCTTCTGAGGTGTGCTATTATTAAAGTAATTAATTTATTCCTTTTCTTTATCCAAAGTGGTACTGCAAAACATTCTGAAAAAATCATCTGACGAGAAAGGATCTTCAAAAAATGCAAAAGTTGAAGACCTTTTTGCGGTATCTGGAGCAGACGGGGCAAAAAATACATGACACTTAGATTCTGATATGAACCTGGGAGTTTTATGAGAAAAAAAAGATGAAACATCAGCTATTACATTTGTAAATGATGTTTTTTTAAATTCTTTTAAATACAAAGCATCAGATATTCATATCGAACCAAGAGAAAAATCGGTAATTATCCGTTTCAGAGTTGATGGAAACTTTATTAATTATAAAGAAGTTTCGATTAAACAAAAAGATGCCATTGTCGCGAGAATTAAAATTATGTCTTATTTGAGAATTGACGAACATAGGCTTCCACAAGATGGAAAAATAAATTATAAGTTGTTTTGAGGAAAAACCATTGATATGAGGGTTTCGGTTATTCCTACGATTTATTGAGAAAAATGTGTAATTAGAATATTGAAAAAAGATTCAAAGCCGCCTCAGTTACAAGAGCTTGGAATTATGCCATACAATATGGTGAAAATAAAAAAACATTTAAAAGATTCATATGGAATGATTTTAGCGGTTTGACCAACAGGTTCTGGGAAATCTACTTCACTCTTTTCATTATTGTCACAATACAATCCAGAAGAAAAAAATATTTCTACTTTGGAAGATCCAGTAGAATACAGGATTAACGGTGTAAATCATACTCAAATTAATCCAAGTATCGGTTTCTCATTTGCTGGTTGATTACGTTCATTATTAAGACAAGATCCTGATATTATAATGGTTGGGGAAATCCGTGATGAGGAGACAGCAAAATTAGCAGTTGAGGCATCAATTACTGGACATATTGTGTTTTCAACAATACATACCAATTCAGCAACACACACTATTCAAAGATTAGTAAACTTAGGGGTTGATCCATTGTTAATTTGTTCTTCTTTAAGATTTATTATTAGTCAAAGATTAGCGAGAAAGTTGTGTCCATCATGTAAAATAGCGTACAAACCTTCTGAAAAAATACATAAATACATCATGGGGAAGGTTGGGAAATTTATAAAAGAGAAAAAAGATTTAGTTTTATATAAATCGAAAGAATGAGGTTGTGATTGTTGTAATCATACAGGTTATTCGTGAAGAGTTGGTCTCTATGAGGTACTAGAAATGACAGATAAAATGGAAGAACTGGTTTTGCAAAATGCTTCGCGTATTCAACTGGAAGTTCAGGCAGTAGGTGATGGAATGGTTCCAATCAAAGAAGATGGACTATTGAAGGTGGTGCTTTGAGACACGTCAATTGAAGAAATTCTCTCTGTGCTCGGTACCTAAAAAACATAAATTGTCTAGAAAAAATAAAAAGATTTTGTTTATCAAATTTGCTCGCTATACTACTATATGATAGACTTATAAAGTATTCGAAAACAAATGAATATACAAATTGAAAAACTTTGCGATAAATACTATTTATCGCCAAAAGATAGATATGAAATTAATCAAATCTATAATCTACTACCAGACCATAAAAAACAAAATTTGATAAATAATTTTCCACAATTAGCTCAAAAATTCTATGAAATAGAAGAAGAAATTAGGATTGAAAGAGAAATTTTAATCTGAGATGCTATTGGAAAAATACAAAATGTTATTACTTTGGTTCAAAACGAAAAACAATATTAAAATTGCTGTAAAATAGGGCAATAAATACAAACTAAAACAAAAATAAAATGGAATTACAAAAAAACCTTGATGAAAGCTTTGCATCAAATACTTCTGTTGTTGAATTTAAAAGAAAAGCAGAAGCCTTAAAGTGAATGATTGATGAAGCTTTTTTGGCACAATTTGAAGAATATTGTAAAAAAGTTGAAGAAATTTTAGAAGAAACTCCAGAAGAAGTTGCTCAAGATCCAAGAGTTTGTGAAGTTATTGACCTGGAAACAGCAAGATTAGTAAGAAAATCAAAACTATCATCGGTAAAATGTGAAGCTAATAAAAATTTAGCAGTATACCAATGAGCGTATAACTCAGCAAATGATGATATCGCATAATGAATAAAAAAACACCCAATTGGGTGTTTTTTTATTCGGCTTTTACAAGTCAATTGAGAGCGTTAAAGGTGATAATTTTCCTGTGAGTAGCTCTTCAGCTAAACGTAATTTTTATAATAGATACTGAATTATCTGCGCAAGGTTCTCATCCAGGAGAAGGATGTGCTCATGCTGTTATATTTATAAGGTCATTATAAAATACAATTCATCAGTAGTTCATGGTTCATTGAGAGGTCATTTTTGAATCGAAACATTCTATTTTTTTGATGTCATACTCACTATATTTAGAGTGAGTTTTATTGATAACCATATCACTTAAGTTTACCCAATCTGCTAGGTATGTAGCAATAGGTGATGGAATAGGCTTCCAGTTTCCAAGATTATTTGACCAATCATTACTATTGTTGAGATATGCTCATTTCACAATTTCATTTGCTCATTTTCTAAAGAAAAATCATCTTGCTTGTGGTTGTATAAATCCTCCTCATGGATTAAGTGATTTTCACATTAATTCATCATTTCTTAATATTTCTATATCAGTGACAATTTTATTGACAAATAAATCAAGCTTTTGTCAATCATTTAGTCTGTTAAAGTCGACAGTTCTGAGATTTAGCATTACAATCAGCATCACAGCAATTACGACTATGAGTTCAACTAGTGTAAATGCCTTGCGTAAGGGAATAAACTTCATAAAAAACTTGTAATATAAATAAATTGCGTACAATTACTTCTGTAAGCTATCATAGTGAGAAATCTATGAGAGCAAAATTATTTTTTGACTATGGTTATATGGCAAAGTTTTGAAGAATCCTTCTAGTGTCAATGATGTCGTTTCTATTCGTTTCGACTACATATGCAATTGACGCACCTACAAACTTAAAAGTTGTTAATTCAACTGAAACGCAAATTGATCTTTCATGGGATCAAGTAGACGGAGCGGAAGCTTACTTTATGTATTACTCTTTAACAGAGCCTTCAGATACAGGGTATGACTTACAATGGCCAGATTTTATTAATGGAACTACTGTTTCTATTACTGAACTTAAACCAGATCAAAACTATTACTTTGCAGTTGTTTCTGTAGATGCAGAAGCAAATGAAAGTTTATTCTCAAATGAAGTTTCTTCAATGACAACTGTTGAAATGAATTCAGCAGAAGAAAAAGAAACAACGAATGAAAGTGAAGTTGTTACTGATGAAAATGTAACTGGAGCTGAAGTATCTGTAGAAACTACAAATATGGAAACAACAGATACTGCTGAAGTAACTTCAACTCCTGAAGCATTTGCTTTGAAAAAAATTGAAGCAGTAGAATTAGATAAAATTGCAGTTATCTTTAATGCTCCTCTTGATGAATCTGCTGATACAGAAAGAGAATTTAAAGTAGTAAATAAAAATGATAAATTTGATGTACTATTCATTAAATCTACTGAATTAGATGAATTAGATGCAACTAAATTATTTGTTACACTTGATGGTACTGTTGAATTAGGAGGTGAATATATCCTTACTGTTACAGCTATTCAAGACGCAACTGGAAGAACAATCGAATCTGGAATTGATAGTGTTGAAACATTTACAATTCTTGAAGAAGATATTAAAAAATATCAAGAACCAGCACCTGTTACTGAACCAGTTGAACCAGTAGTTGAGCCTACACCAGAAGTGACTCCAACAGAATCAGGAAGTTTAGCGGGGAAAGAAGTTGATGCATCTGCTGTAAAAAAAGGGATTAATAGTGCTGATGATCTTCCTCAAACTGGTCCTGAACATGCATTACTTGCATTACTTGCAATTATCTTTACTGGATTAGTTGCTTTTAGAAAAAGACAAGCATAATTATTAGAGTTAAAAAAAACAGATACGAGAGTATCTGTTTTTTATTTTATGGAAAATTATAATGTTTGTTTTTTTGAAAAGGGAAGAACTAATCCAACAATGGTACAATTTTTTGCAATGAGAAGCGAGTTGTAAAACTTACACACATTTTTATATAATTTTATATCATTTGCGATCTCAGAACTTACATGCAGCATGTGTTCTTCAAGGTATTGATATCTCGGCTCTTTTATAAGTTTCGGATGTTTTTTACAAACAGCAAAGAGAAAATTAAGTTCTTTATGTATTTGTTTTTCAGTATTAAGTGTTTTTAACAATTGAAGATGCTCACCATGCTCTTGGAATGAAATTTTTCTTAAATGCAAAGATTCACTAAAGATTTCTTGGTGTTTTGCTAAATAAGGCTTAGTAATTTCAAACAAGGCAGGAATCCCTTGTGTTCTTGATTGAAATGATTTCATAATTTTCCTTTCTAGTTTTGTTATTTTTCTTTCAAAAAGATAAATATATATAAATAGACAAGCAATTAAAATTATGAGGATGGAAATGATAATTTTTTCCATAACATATAATTAAAAAATATTTTAATTAGTGTAACATATTATCTTTATAAAAGCAAAGAAAGAAAGTAAAGAAAGGTTGACTCTTTCGAAAAAAATCATATACTCTGTATTGACAAATGTTGCAAATCCTTATATGTGCAACATTTTTTTAATTATTTATTTTTTGAGAATATGTTAAAATTTTTCAAAGACTCTGCTAGAGAATTAAAACATGTTGTTTGGCCTACAGGTGAAGAAACAAAAAAATACTTTATTGTTGTTGTAACAGTATTGGTTTTATTTGGAACATATTTATTCATTGCAAGTACTGTTTTTTCTGAAGTATTATTCGGATTAAAAGAAGCAGTTTCTGGAACAGGAACACCTGCAGTTGAAGTAACAGAACCAATTCAAGTTGAAACTACAACTTCTACTGGTACTGAAGTAAATGCTGAAGAAACAACTACTGAATCAGCTGAATAATTCTTAAATGTTAAAATAATTATCAAATTATGATGAATAATCCAGAATGGTATGTGATCCAAGTGGTATCAGGTACTGAAGAAAATGTAAAAAGCTCACTTTTTCAAAGAAGAGAAAGTTTTGCTATGGAAGATTATCTTTTAGATGTCTTTGTTCCAACTCACGATGTTGTATCGGTAAGAGCTGGTGGTGCAAAAGTTAAAAAACAAAAAAATCTTCTACCAGGTTACATCTTGGTTCAAATGATAGTTACAAACGAAAGTTGGTATATTGTCAGAAATACGCCAAATGTTACAGGATTCTTAGGAGCAGGGAATATTCCAGTTCCAGTTTCAGGTGAAGAATTAGAAAAACTAAAAGGAAAACTTGAAGAAAGTGCAAATACTTATGAAGCAAACTTTGAAGTTGGAGATACAGCATTAATTACTACTGGAGCTTTCGAATGAAATGAAGGTATTATTACTGAAGTAAATGATAAAAAAGGTATGGTGAAAGTAAGTATTAATTTATTAGGAAGAGAAACTCCTGTTGAATTAGAATTTGCTGGAATTAAAGTATCAAAATAATCCTTAATACACTTTTATGAGGAAAATTATCATTTTTATCTTGTTTATCATAAGTGTGTTTGTTATAAACGCAGCATTTTATTTTATCTCTGATGATTATCGTTTCTTTTTGAAAAAGATAAAAAATGGAGATGAAATTGTGTATGAAGTGAACAAACCAGTTAATGATAACTTCTCAATTGAAAACCCAGATTCTACTACTGTAGTAGAATCAAATACAATAGATTCTCTATCTTTTTTTCCACTAGCTGAAAAAAAAGAAGAATCTAAAGTGATTTTATGAAAAAATTATCAAAATATTTTGTCTTTATTTTCAAAATATGACTTAAAAAAAATTGAATTAAACTCAAATTTATTCGATTTAACAAATGAGTATCCTGATGATTACTTTGAATATTACTCTAAAGATTTAACATTATATTTCTTTCCAACAAAAAAATATAATGAAGTATATGATATATTTCATGTCCTTAAATTTGAACTTCCTATTGAACTGAACAAAGTAAATAACTTTTGAGAAGGATCTTTTTATATCAATTTAGAAAAAGATATTCAAGATAGATTTATACGTTTAGTTATCGTAGAAAATGGGGTAGTATTCGGGTTAAAAATAAAAAAAGATATATATAATGAGGTAAAAACTACCTTAGATACAATGAAAAAATAATTTACTTTGTTATTGAAAATAATATGTGAAAAACAATTTATCTTACTCAAGAATGATTAAATAATCTTCAAGAAGAACTAAGATCATTAAAAGAAGAAAAAAGAATTGAGATTGCAGAAAAACTTAAAGAAGCCATTTCATTCTGAGATCTTTCGGAAAATGCAGAATATGAAGAAGCTAGAAATGAACAAGCTCAAGTTGAAAAAAGAATTGCTGATTTAGAAGAACAATTAAAAGATGTAGAACTTATTGATGAAACTGAAAATCATGATAAAGTTACTATGGGTTCTCAAGTTACAATTGAAAGTGTTGATGGTGGAGAAGTACAATCATACAAAATTGTAGGTTCTACTGAAGCAAATATTTTAGCTGAAACTCCAATGATTTCAAATGAATCACCAGTTGGGAAAGCTTTACTTGGGAAAAAAGTAGGTGATAAAGTAAAAGTAAATGCTCCAGCAGGAAAATTTGAATATAAAGTTACTGAAATCGTATAATTCTAAAATAATCAAATATGGAAAGTATTTTTTATCATAACTTACTAATGGTACCTTCGATAGCGTTTGTTGTCACTGTACTATTAAAAGGAATTGTCTACTGGATTAAAACTGGAAAGTTAGACTTAGCTCGCTCATTATGAAGTGGAGGAATGCCTTCTGTTCATTCTGCAGTAGTTGTATCATTAACAACAGCAGTTGCGTTAAAGCATACTGTTAATAGTGATTTATTTGCTATTGCTATGGCATTTACAGTAATCATTATTTATGATGCAATTAATGTACGTTATGAATCAGGTCTTCATGCTACTGCTATCAATGAATCAATTGGTGAAAAAAAGTTTAAAGAATCTCTTTGACATTTACCATCTGAAGCATTTGCCTGAAGTATTATGGGGATAATAGTTGCTATTGCTTTATACTACATAGGTTAATATAAAATGTATTAAAAAAAGAAAGATATTTATAAATATCTTTCTTTTTTGTTTGATTATTATTCTACCGTTACTGATTTTGCTAAATTTTGAGGTTTATCAATATCTTTTCCTAATTCTTTTGCTATTTCTACAGAGAATAGCCATAGTGGAATTAATGGAAGGAAAGGAGTAAGTATATTATGTGTTTTTGGCATTTCGATAACATCGTCATAAATTTCTTTTGTTGTATCTCCAGCCGTTATAACCCCAAGTACTGTTCCTGATCTTGCTTTAATTTCCTTGATATTAGAAATATTTTTATCTCTTAATTCATTTTTTGGATTAATGGCAATAACCGGGAAATCAGGAGTGATTAATGCTAAAGGACCATGTTTTAATTCACCAGTTGAATAAGCCTCAGCATGAACATAACTTAATTCTTTTAGTTTTAATGAACATTCACAAGCTGTTCAATAAAGTAAATTTTTCCCTAAATAAAAGAAATTGCTGTATTTTGAATATTTTTTCGCTAAAACTTTAATTGTATTTTTTTGTTCTAGTTGTCCTTCTAATTTATTTGGAAGTTCTTCTAGTTTTTCGATATATGCTTTTGCGTCTTTCATTTGTAAATCTCTATTTAATCACATAGAAATTGACATCGTTAGTAAAACGGCTAATTGAGCAACAATATTTTTTGTTGAAGCTACTCAAATTTCGATTCCTGAGTGAGAGTAAAGCCCCATATCACACATTCTAGCAATTGTACTTCCAACAACATTTACAATACCAAATGTTAAACATCCTTTTTGTTTCACCATTTTTAATCATTCTCTCACATCGGCAGTTTCTCCTGATTGAGACATGAAAATATATAAAGTTCTTTTACTTGGAATAAATGTTTCGTATAAGAACTCAGAACTTATTCTTACTTCAGCTTTGATTTGAGCAACTTCTTTAAACCAACTTGCCCCAACAACTCAAGCGAAATAACTTGATCCAGATGCAATAATTTCAATATTATCAATATCGTATTCATTTAAAGCAGAAAGTGTTTCGTTATTAATTTCCTTTGTTTCAAAATTAATTCTTCCTTTTAATGCATTTCTTAATACGCTTGGTATTTCGTGAATTTCTTTTTCAGTAAATGTTTCAAATATACCTTTGTCAGCTTTTTCAAACCTATCATCTACTTCTTCAGTTTCTTTTTTTACCACTTCACCAAGAGAATAAACGGTGTAATTACCATTTTTCAATTCTACAGTTTCGTTGTCTTCTAGTGTTGTAAATTCATGAGCGACATTGCTTATAGCATTGATATCACTTGATAAAAATACGCCATTTTCACCAATTCAAACAATCATAGGACTTCCTAATTTCGCACCAACAAGTGTTTCAGGATTTTCTTTATCGATGATAGCGATAGCATATGCTCAAACAAGCTTATTAGTTACTTTTTCAAGTGTTGAGAAGATATCTCAATCAAATAATTCTTCTACGAGTTTTGAAACGACTTCAGTATCTGTATCAGAATAAAAAGTATACTTTTTTTGTAAGTGTTCTTTTAATTCCATATAATTTTCAATAATACCATTATGAACAACATAAAAACGTTCATTTTGAGAGTAATGAGGGTGAGTATTTTCTACGGTTACTTTTCCGTGAGTTGCCCAACGAGTATGAGCGATTCCAGAATTATAATTATCTAGTTTTTCTTTATTTCTTTCAACTTTTGTTGCTAAGTTTGATACTTTTCAAATAGCTTTTTCTAATAAAGCTTCTTTTTTATTGTTAATACAGTAGATACCAGCACTGTCATAACCTCTGTATTCTAAATTTCTTAATCATTCTATTAAAAAAGGAACTGAATTTTGAGTTCCGTTATACGCAAAAATTCCACACATAATTTGTATAAATCAAAAAATAACATATAAGCGAACTTATATGTTATTGAGTATATTTTTTAACTCCTGCTTTGTCAAAGCAAGCTGTTTGTCGTTGTTATATAGATTTAACTGAAAACTTGTTGAGTTTTCCTCTATATAAAGCAATATTCACTCTTCTGTAAATGTGTGAAAAATTTTATGAAATTCCGAACAGTTTTTATTTTTTTGATAAAAATTATAGAGACTTAAATAATTACAATGATATTGAATAGCGAGATTTCTCCAGGATTTTTTTTGAAAAATATGAGAAATACAGGCTTTTATGAAAATTATTTCTGAGACTTTTCTTGGTTGAAAATGTAATTTTTGAAATTGCCTTTTGATCATGTTATAATCTTTGGGCTTCAATTTTTGATATTGTATAATCCACATAGATTCATGAAAAATAGATATTATATTGTGAAAGTATAAAGAAAAAAACTAAAAAAGAAAAAAGATTCAGAATTTTCTGAATCTTTTTAGTAGAAGTACTTATTATACTCTGATTTTTTGAATTTTTTCTCCATGTTTTAAACATTTTGCTGGAATAAATTTTCCAGTAATTCATGAAAATAGTGGAAGTAATCACATAAATACATATAATGTATCAACATTTAGATTAGCAGAGTCTTCAATAAGAGAAGCTGATAAGAATAAAGATACAGCAAGAATTAGTTGTAATACTTTTATTTGATTTTTCTTTAAAAAACATTTATTCACAATGTTTTTTATAAGAGGAAAAGCACCGAGAGAGATAATCCCATACTTTATATATACAGCATATGCTTCTGTAATTTCTAATCCAAATATAGAAGCAACAAGTGCGTCATTTTGATGAATAAGATTATAGTAACCTGATGCAATAATAATTAAACCAAACAGAATACCTGTTGTTCTAATTACGCAATCAGAAGGTCTTTTTTGTAAAAATTTAATAAAATCTAACATTTCAAAAATGGGTTAATAGAGTAATATTTACGAGATATATTGTAATAAAAGTATAAAAAAATCAAAATTAATTTTGACTTTTAATTTTATTTCATATAATACTCGGGCTGTAGGCAATACAGGATAAGACATTGGGATGTCGCCAAGTGGTAAGGCAACGGACTTTGACTCCGTTATGCGTAGGTTCGAATCCTACCATCCCAACCATTAAATTAAGCAAAAAAAATTAAAAACTTATATTAGGGAAAAGTTTTTATTTTTGTTTCTAAAGCTTACGGACAAAAAATAAATAATTTAAAATTTAAAATTAATTGTAGTTATGTTAGCAGTTATCGAATTAGGTGGAAATCAATTCATCGTTAGAGAAGGTGATGTTATTGATGTTAAAAAACTTGATAAAGAAATTAATGAAACTATCACAACTGAAGCTTTACTTGTTTCTGATGAAGAAGGAAAAGAAACAAAAGTAGGAACTCCTACTGTTGAAGGATCAAAAGTTGAATTCAAAGTTGTTGATCAATTCAAAGGTGATAAAGTTAGAGTTTTCAAAATGAAATCTAAAAAAAGATATGCAAGAAACAAAGGTTTCAGACCACATCTTACAAAAATTGAAGTATTATCTATCGGATAATTCGTCTTGCAAAATCTTACAAAGGAGCTATAATCAATCCGTTGTAAGATTTTTTTTACGCAAAAAATCCAAGTTTGGTTTAAAAGAAAACAAAGTTTTCTTTTAATTTTATATTGTAATTTTTACCCTTGGGCAATAAAATTAACACAAAAGCTCGTTTACAACGTCATGTTAGAATCTATAAAGATTTAAAATGAGCAACTAAACAATTTGAAAATGGAAAAAGAAGTTTTCAAACATATAATTTCAATATTGCATTATTGATAGTTGTATTTCTTTTTCCAATTTATCCATCACTTGCATCATTCGTGCATAAAAATAATCAGCACGATTTTTATAGAGGAGATATCGATACAACATCAATTATCGGGGCTTATGTAGTCGATGATGATGACGATTCTTCTATCACAGAAAATAGTCCTATCCTAGAAGCAACAGATTCTTTCTTATCGGTAAATACAATTTTAAACGATGAAAGAGATCTGACAGGAACAAATGAAATTCTAGCATATGAAGTAAAAAATGGAGAATCATTCTATTTATTATCATATAAATTTGGTGTTTCATTAAATACTATTTATTGGGCAAATGGCTTTTCAAAAAACCATACTTTACGTCCAGGAGATATTATTAAAATTCCACCAGTTTCAGGATTAATTCATACAGTAAAAAAATGAGATTCACTGGCTAAATTATCAAAATCATATGATGTTGAAGAATGAAAAATTCTGAAACAAAATCTAATGAAAAAAAATGAAAAACTAGTAGCATGAACAGTTTTAACTATACCTGGAGCTATTAAAAAAGCACCAGTTTATAATAAACCGAGTACATTAGTAGCTGTTTCTAATAATAATAGAGGATCAGGTTATTCTTTCGCTAAACAGGCAAAAAGCTCTTATACTTCTAATAAATGAAGTTATAAACTAAAACGGAGAAAACCATACTCATGAGTAGGATGAAATTGTACTTGGTATGTTGCATCTTATAAAAATGTTAACTGGAGAGGGAATGCAAACCAATGGTTAAGAAATGCAAGAGCTAAGGGGCATGCAACTGGTTCTACTCCAAAACTTGGTTCAATTGTCGCTTTAAACGGGAGAGGCTATAATCCTCGTTATGGTCATGTAGCTATCGTAATGGAAGTGAAAAATGACTATCTGATAGTCTCAGATATGAACTATAGAAGATTATATGAGGTAACGTATAGAAAAATTCCAGTTAATGATAGAGCAATTCAATGATATATTTATGTAGATTAAAAAAACTCCCTTTGGGAGTTTTTTTTGTTTTTATAATATAAATACCTTTTTTGTAAAAGGAAAAAACACCAGATTCTTGTAAAAGTAATGCTTGTGAATATTATTTAAATTATGTAAAAATAATTTTTAGTAAATGAAAATAAGTAGTATAAATAAGGTAAGAGGATTTACCTTAGTAGAACTGATAGTGGTAATCACTATTTTAGCAGTTTTGTGAACAATCGCGTTTGTGAGTTTCCAAAACTATGTTCTTAATTCAAGAGATTCTAAAAGAACAACGGATATTAAAAATATCGAAAAAGCCTTAGAATTATCAAAACTTCAAACAGGAGTCT
>CAJXJP010000039.1 GCA_913055215.1 uncultured Candidatus Altimarinota bacterium
TATTATAAACTTCTTTGAAATTTTGTTTTTCTTTAAATAATTCAAATAACTTTTTTTGAGTAAAACCTATAGAATGCAAAAAAGCTAAATATATTTTCTCCTCCATAAATATATTTTATACAAATAAAAATAGTATATACGAAATATATACTATTTTTATTTAAAATCAATTTATAATTGAATATATGATTTTTCATCAAATCATTTTACGATTGATGCTGTACGTTCATATTGTAATCTTCTCATGAAAACAAAAGTAAAAATAAGAATAAATACAAACTGAACTGATGATATAAATGCTTGAATCATTTGTTCAATAAACGCAACTATATATGAATAATTATCTGTATTTATTGAAATACTATTTATAATATCTTCTGCATTTATATTTGTATTTGCTCATCACATAAGCAACGTAGTCGGATCTAAACCTTCAATTGCAGTAAATTCAATAATCGAATTTCCTGAAAATATAATTTTAAATGGTTGATTTATTAGTCAAACAATGAGGGACAATATAAATCCAATCAATATGAAATTTCAAAAAATTCTCCACCAGTTTGATTTTGTGATTTTTAATGAATCTTCAAAATTTGGTTTCGAAAACGAATTTTCATTTACAGCAGATGCGAGTGCAAAACTTGTTCTTTGTCATCTATAAATTGCAAAAAACAAAAATAATATTGTCGAAAAAACAAGCCCATAAATAGATAACTGTTCAATAGAACTCGAAGTATTTGTAATTAATGAATAATTTAAAAGTACTCAAAATACAATAAATAATACCGCTGGAATTAATGCAACATAAGCAAATATATACCAGTATGTTTTAAATGATTCAAAAATATTTTCAAACCCATACATTATATTTTTTCAAGCTCTAATTTTTTCCTCTTTTATAATTTGTTTAATAGTTCTGAAAGTTCCTAAAGTAATAGGTATTATTAATAGTAAATTAAAAAGTGTAAACGCTATCATTATAACAATAAACATCATTACATATGGCGATGAATAAACTTCTCATAAAGCTGTAACACTTCACATATCAATAGAGTCTAGGCTTGGAGCCACTAATGATACTGAAAAATAATTATATAAAGCTCATAAAATAGCAAAACACCATACATAAAATAAAAATGCTGGTAAAATTAATTTAAGAAAATGATTTTTTAAGATTTCAAAAGATTGTTCAAATCTATCAAGTACTGCTTCTTCTGCTTTGAACATATTTAAGGATTATGAAATTAATATTGATAATTATAACATATTTTCCATATCATCAAAATAATGCGTTACTTGATTTTTATTTTATTTTTTTTATGATAGCCAATGTAATATAATAATTACAATAATATTTTTAACTATAAAGATTATGAATCCAGATGTAATGATGATGGCAGAGCCAGTAATGACAACTACTACTGCAATGAGTCCAGAAATGTATTTATGGAGTGATATTTTAGGAGGAATGGGTATAGTAGCAGCACTAATTATGTTTTTAATAATGATTTTTGTTCCATATCTAATGAAAGCATATGGATTATTCGTATTAAATAATAAATTAGGTGAAAAACATGCATGGTTAGCGTGGGTACCAGTAATTAATATTTACTCATTTGTAAAAGCTGCTGGAAAAAGTGGTTGGTGGGTATTATTCTTAATTATTGGATTTATCCTATTTGTTATACCTGGTGTAGTAATGTATATTTACTTATGTCATTGTATTTCAAAAAGAGTTGGAAGAACAGGTTGGACAACTGCAGTATTAGTTTTCTTTAATATTGTTGGTTTCCCACAAGTAGCTGTTGAATATCAACCAGAAGAAAAATCAAATAAAGATTCAGTTGTTGAATTATAATAAAAATAAAAAAACCGAGCAAAGCTCGGTTTTTTTATTTTTCTAAATTAAGAGATTCCTTATGAATTCTATTCCATATATCCTCGATGAGATTCTCATTGACTCAATGTTCTTTCGCATCTTCTTTTAAATTATTTAAAACTTCTTGCCAACGCTCTGGCTGAAGTGGAGCCATATCCAATTCCTTTTTTAGTATTCAAATTTGTTTAACAATTTCAAATCTACGAGACAATAAATATATAACTTCACTATCAATTGTATCAATTTGATCTCTATAGGTTTGTAAAATTTCAGAGTTTTCCATAAAAAAAAAAGAGAAAATAAAATATCTTCTCTTATTATAATAATTTTCTTGAAGAATTAAAGAATACTTTCGAATGCATCGATTTCTTTAAGTACTTCATCTGAAATTGTTTTTTTAGGTTCAGGTTTTTTCATTTCTTCTTCCTCTTTTTCTTCTTTTTCTTTAACTACAATTACATGATCTGCTACAGAAAATACCCAACCTCTAGAAGCAGTTACGTCATAATCAGTAAAATTTTCCACGATTTCTCTATCAACAGCAAATGCAACATATTGTTCTTGCCATGATACAGAAGATTTTGGGTCATATTCAAAATCATATCCAATTGCTTTAATTAACATTTTTAATGACTCAGCTTTTGTGATATTGTCTTCTGGACGGAAATAGTCATTTTTAGAAATAAGATTATTTTCTACAAGTGGTTCAATATGAGTACAAGCCCAATCATTTGGTTGAATTGCAGTAATATCTTTAAATAATCCTGAACATGATGAGTTTTTTTCTAATTTAGCTAATCTTCATGCAATAAGACCAATTTCTTGTCTTAAAACATTATCATTTAAATTATATTCAGATGGTTTATCTGATTTATCTTTGATTACTTCTCTATTTGCTAAGCTATTTGCAGCTTCTAGCATATCATCAGCATCAAAAGCTAAAGCTGAAAAAGGAAGCATAATTGGTAACATAATAGCTACACATAATGATTTTTTAAACATAATCATAGAGTTATAGAATTAATTAAGGTTGTAGTACACCTACATTCATATTATATCAGAAAAGAATAGAGTTACAACATAATTCCTATTTTTAAGTAGATTCTTAATCAGTTTTACCTATAAATAAAAAAAGCACCTAAATGGTGCAAATAACTAATGCGAAGGAGTTAATTTTATTCCTTCAAAAATGAATAACCTTTTATCAATCGTAGCAATAATATACTTATATTTTCTGCTAAAAGTGTTGATTAGAAATCGAGTATTAAATACTCTTATTCTATAATTATCATCATATTCAAAATCTTGCGGCGATAATTTTTGATCTTCCGCTGAAACTAATGAATAAAAAGGTTCCATACATCGCGAAAAGAATTCAATATCATAATGATCTGTTTTAGAGAAATCATAAATTTGAACTTTTTCAACTCCGTTTATTTGGCAAAGTAATTCTTCTGGAATATCCATTCCATGAAATTCTCCATAGCGATAATCCATTAATATACATTCTTCGCCATTGTTGGTAACTTTGAATTTATTTTTATTTTTGTAATTATCATTAACTACCATGATATACTCCTTGGTTTTATGATTTTTCTATTATACAGCTAAGATAATTCAAATCAACAAAAAAACTTCCGATTGGAAGTTTTTTTATATTTTTTTCAAAACTGAAATTCTTTCATCTAAGTCAGGATGTGATGAAAATAATTTCATAAATCCGTTAGAAGATTTTGTTGATATTTTCATAGTAGCTAATTTTCATTTACTTCCAGGTGCAGAATCTTTCATTGTTTTTAACGCTTCTAATCATGCAATCATTTTGTCAGATCAAACATAAGATGCAGCTCAAGCATCTGCTTTAAATTCTCTATGTCTTGAGAATGCCATCAGAATGATAGATGCAAGTAATCAGAATACAATTTCTAAAACAAAAACAATAGCGTAATATGCTAACCAAGATAATTCTTCATCTAAGAAATTTGAAACTATATTTGCAACTACTCTTGCAAAAAATACAACAAAAGTATTCAGTACTCATTGCAATAGTGCCATAGTAACCATATCACCATTTAGAACATGAGCCATTTCATGAGCAATTACTCATTCTATTGCATCTTTTTCCATTAAATTAATTAACCCTGTAGAAACAGCAACTAATGAATTATTCTTTGAACTTCAAGTAGCAAAAGCATTTGGATCAATGTCCTTATAAATTCAAACCTCTGGCATTTTAATATGATGTCTTTCTGCCAAATCTTGAACTGTTTGCCAAACAACTCTTTCTTTTTCATCTAATTGATCTAAGTTATCATTAGTAATCATAACAAGATCATATGCTCTTGTTGCCATCCATTTTGATAACAAAAGACTTATCCCTGCTCAACCAAAACCAATAATTAAAGCAAAGACAAATAAGTAAGAATTGCCTGTTAATGCAATTCCAAAAAATCTTTCTAGTACAAACATCACTGCTGTTAATAATAATACTACAGCAATATTAGTCACAAGAAATAATCAAATTCTTTTAAACATAATTTTAAATTTAAATATTTATAATATTATTCTACAATTTGTTGTTCAACATAATCTTGATTAAACATATCAATAAAATCAGAATATCTGTAAAGTTTTGATTTTATTTTATAACTTCCCTTTGTTTTTACTTCATTTGGAAAATTTCTATCAATCCCATAATCCCAATCCCCTTTGATATAAATTCATGAATATGTTTTAAAAGGTCCTTCTATAGTATCATTGTACATGCTAATTTCATGAATTTGTAATTTATCTAGGTATTTTTGTTCTCAGTATAAAATATATTCTTGAACATAAAATTCTTCTGAAGGGTTAAGAAATGCATTAAAATCTAATGTATCTTTTGTGAATTTACCTTTTTCTTCACCATTTACCTTTAAAGTATATGTTCATGATTTTAAATTGATTTGTGTAGTCGATAGAGATGGAATAAGAATAGAGTCCATTTCATCGATTTGAACAGTAATTCATGTTCCAGTTGGATTATCGATATTTAATGTATGTGACGACATATACAAACCTGATAGCAACGAAAACACAACTGTGATTACTACTATTGATACAAATATAATTTTTATTTTTGCAAAAAATCACATTTTTTCTTTTTCTGGAGTTTCTGTATTTTCTATTTGTTCATCAAGTATTTCTAGCTCTTGTGAACTTCTATCTACTAAAGACATATATATAGGTTTAAAAATATAAAACAAAAACAATATTATAAACTTATATATGAATGTCAAAATAATATTAGCCTTGGCTATAATATTTTAAATAACAAAAAAACTTCCGATTGGAAGTTTTTTTATATGCTTGCATTTTCTAATGCATTTATTCTATCTTGTAAATCTGGATGAGATGAAAACAAGTTCATAAATCCTGATTTTTTAGTTTTTGTAGAAATCTTCATAGAAGCAAATTTTGAATCATCATCGAGATGAGTATTTTGCATTTTTTGTAATGCTTTTAATGCCGAAATCATTTTTCTTTTCCCAACATATTCTGCACTCCCATAGTCCGCTCTAAATTCTCTGTAACGACTAAATTTCATAGCAATTAATGAAGCAAATACACCAAATATCAATTCTAATACAATTGATACGATGTAGTACACCCAACTTGGTCAAGTTTGTTCTTCTTCTCCAGCCAAGAAGGTATCTGCAATATTTGCGATAATTCTAGCGAAAAATATAACAAAGGTATTTAGTACTCATTGTAATAGTGTCATGGTAACCATGTCACCATTTAGTACATGCGCCATTTCGTGGGCAATAACTCATTCGATTTCATCTTCAGTCATAGCATTAAGTAATCCTGTCGATACAGCAACAAGTGATTTATTTTTTGAAGCACCTGTAGCAAAAGCGTTTGGTTCAGATGATGTATAAAAACCTACTTCCGGAGTATTAATATGAAATCTTTCAGATAAATCTTCAACTGTTCTAAAAACAAGTTGATGTTTTTGAGATAAATCAGATACTTCATTTTTTGATAATACTTCAACTCCATATGCTTTTTTTGCCATCCATTTAGACATAAGTAAACTTATGAAAGATCAAGCAAATCATACGATTAATGAAAATATAAAAATTGACATATAACCTGACCCATATCCACTAATATTGATTCAGAAAATATTTTCTGCGATAGCAATAATAATAGAAATTGCCGCAATAACTGCGATATTTGTTAATAAAAATAAGAATATTCTTTTAAGCATTTTTACTGATTAGTTTTTAAAATTTTTTCTGTTTTTTCTTGTGATTCTTCAATCTGTTCTGCAATTGTTTTCAATAAATAATCTGACCATTCTGGTAATGAAGGATTATCTTCTCTCATTGCTTCATAGCTACGAGAATCAATTGATTTTTTATTATTCATATATCTTATCTTAATTAAAATAATGTCGATTGTGAATCTTGAGATTCTTGAGATACAGAATTATTTCAAGCATTATTTAAGTATAGTTCTAAAATTTGAAGGTCATACTTTATATTATGCCCAATAATTGTAACATCTTTTTGTAAGAGATTTGTAAGAAAAAGTTGTAAATCTTTATCTTTCACTTGTGGTCCTCTATGTCCTCTATTTATATAATACACATTTTCATCATCTAAATATATACTTACTCATACAAGTTCAGCTTCCATAATATCTAAAGAAGTTGTTTCTGTATCAAGCACAATTTCTGAATAATTATTCATTAGACTTTCTAATTCAAATAAAGTTTCAGAATCTCAGATTATTTTTGGAGAAATATTTAAATCTTTCCATGTATCTGGTGCTTTTTTGTTATCTTGTGGGATAAGCGATTCGAACTCATAATCTTGGAACATAGTAATTACATCTGAACTAAATAATTTTTCAGGTGTAAATTTATGATCATCCAATGATAATCATTGAACAGAATCCATATCAAGTGCAATAGTTGCCAATTTTTTTGATAAAAATGCATTTTCTCTACTTGCCTCTAATTTTTCTATTGCTTTTCATCTAAATAATTTTTTTGCGTCATCCGTCAAGTCTTCATAGTTTCATGAATCTAACACTTCATATACTTTTTCAATTGATCAAATATCATTAATCAATGTAACAGCTTTTTTTGGTCAGAATCAATCAATTCATGGAATATTATCAGCTTTATCTCACATAATTGCAAGATAGTCTATTATCATTTCTGGCTCTATTCCAAATTTTTCACGAGTTTCTTCGATTCAAAAAACTTTTTTCTTCATTGTATCATAAATCTTTACATTTTCTGATACTAGTGAATATAGATCTTTATCTCAAGTAAGAATAAATACTTCATTTTCTTTATCTTCTCAAAGTTTTTTTGCAAGTGAACCAATGGCATCATCAGCTTCAAATCCTGGAATTTCAATTAATGGAAATTTTAATAATTCAATAAGTTTTTCGATATCTGATATTTGGCTTCTTAAATTATCAGGCATTCTTTCACGAGTTGCTTTATAATCTGAAAATAATTCATGACGGAAATTATCACCTTTTGCATCTTTTACTACATAAACATAGTCAGGTTTTTCTTTTACTAATTGATTTGTAAAAAATTTAGCCATTCAAAAAATAGCATTTACTACTTTTCCATCTTTTGTTGAGAATTCTGGTAATCCAAAAAACATTCTATAAATGAAATTATTTGCATCAATTAAGTAAATCTTTCTTTTCATAGTATTTTATTAAAAATATTTTTTCTATGATAATTTAAATCATTCAAAAGGCAAATAAGAGTCGTTCATAAATATGAAAATCAAAGATATTTTTTAGTAAAGCCAAATAATATTATTTGACATAATATAAATTTTAATTATACATTACAATACATATAGTGTAAAAAAAGGAGATACACATGGAAAAAGTAATACCTTCTTCTAGTGATGAAAACAATGCTGTTGATTTCCTAGAACTTCTAGATGACCCTTTTTTATACCAAAAGGAGCTCCAAGATAGAGCAAATGAAGATCCATTTTATGCAACATAGCATTATTATCTAAAGAGGACGTAAAATTACGTCCTCTTTATTTTTATCAAATAAAACAATAAAAATTTGACATAACTGATTTTTTCAGTAAATTCACCATAACGAGCAAGAGTGCTCGTAGGCTTAGAAAAAAAGGGGATAAAAATGGAAACTATTCTTTCCATGACTCAAGCAAGACAGATTATTGCCAATCAAAAAGGCAAAGATCCAAGTACAATAAATAATGGCCAAATTTTAAATTCAGGCCAATTTGAAGTAATACAACAGGGATCATCTAGTTCCCCGTGGAAACTTCAAAAAAAAGAACGTACTGAGATAACCATGTCTGCTTAAGTAATAATTGCGAGAACCGTAGGTTCTCGCTTTTTGTTTCCTAAAAATTAAAAACAAAAAAAAAGAGAAAATTATATTTTCTCTTTTTTTAATCCCTTTACTTTATATGAAGAGATGGTAGCTAAAAGCCGGATAGGATATTTTTTATAAAATCAATTCTAATACATCAACTGAATTATTCATAGCAAATTCAAGATTATCCATATGAGCATCTTTTGCTTCACTATTTGCTCCATCAGATACAGCTTTAATTACTACACATTTATCTAAAGCATCATACTCACGAGCTACTGATAAAATAGAAAATGCTTCCATTTCACATAAATCTGCTCCATGGTCTTCTCTTAGTTCGTTTACTTTTTCTTCATTATCGATGAATTGATCTCCTGTTAAACATACACCATTCATAACTAATCCAAATTTATTCAGATCAAGATTTTCTCCGATTGCGTATTCTAAGAAAATAGGCGCTTTGGCATAATCAAGATGATCTCCTTCAAATGGAAGATACATATCATGTTGAATAAATGTATTTGGAAGGAAAACATCACCAACTCTTACGTCTATATTTCCTAAACTCCCTGCAATCCCAATATTTAATAATTTATCAACTTGGTAATTTTCAAAAATATATGATGTTCCAATTGCTGCTCCAATTTTACCAATACCAGTAAGAGCTAAAACAATATTTTCTTTTTCTCATTCATTTTCTCTTTCTCATTCGAAAATTACAAGATTTTTTAATTTTTTAGTTTCTTTTAAATTAAATCTATTAATTATAATATCTGCTTCTTCTTTCATCGCTGTTACGATTACTTTTGTTAATCTCATTTTTTTATGATTAAAATATATTCTCAAGAAATATAAATGAAATCCTAGAAAAATCAATATTTCGCTTTACAAAATACTTTTCATCACTACATTAAATGGTGATATAATCCTTAAAATCAGAACAATGGACTCAAATTTAGTATTGATATTTTCTTTTTGAATTGCAACATTTGTGGTTTGATTTTTGTTAATTCCATCATTTATAAAATTTTTAATAGATTTTAAACTTGGAAAACAAATCCGCTCAAACGCAACAATTTGAAAAGCTACAATCTTTGAACAATTACATAAAAAGAAAACTTGAACTCCGACTATGTGAGGAGCTATCATACTTATTACCGTTTTCCTAATGGTGTTGATTTCAATGATACTTCAAGCTTTCGATTTAGTTAAATACTCATTATTCAATCAAAAAGAAACCTACTTATCATTATTTACTCTTCTGACTGTTTGATGACTCGGTCTTATAGATGATATTCTCAATATCAAATGAATCGGAAAAACTAAATGATTATCTGCTCGTGTAAAAATGTTATGACTTACATTTTTTGCAACATTGTGAGCACTTTGGTTTTATTATAAATTATGATGGAATGTTGTTGATGAAGCTGGAAATTTTCTCAGAACACTCAATAATCCATTTGGAGTAGATTTAGAGCTTTGAATATATTTTATCCCTCTGTTTATATTTATTATTATTGCAACATCAAATAGTGTAAATGTAACTGATGGTCTTGATGGTTTAGCTGGTTGATTATTATTATTCTGTTATTGAATCTATACATACATTACTTTTGATCAATGAATGTATTTACTTTCAACACTGTGTATAAGTATAGTTTGAGCTTTACTTGCATTCTTATGGTTTAATGTGAAACCCGCTAAGTTTTATATGTGAGATGTTTGAAGTCTTGCGTTATGAGCAAATCTTTGAATTATTGCAATGATTACAAATACAGTTTTTATACTTATTATTGTTGGTGCGATATTTATATTTGAAACATTGAGTGTTATCATTCAATTAACAAGTAAAAAATTTAGAAACGGTAAAAAAGTATTTTTAGTTGCTCCATTTCATCATCACCTTGAAGCTTTAGGTTGGTCAGAAGAAAATGTAGTTTTCCGTTTATGGCTTGTTGGTATAATCAGTTCAGTATTTTGAATTATTTTTTACATTTTACAAAAATAATTTCCTCTCTATAATCCTTTCCAATTGGAAAGGATTATTTTTTTATGAAAATATACACTATTCCCTCCAGCTTTTAGCTAATTTTCCTTCATACAAAAAGAAGGAATAAATAATTTACAGTTTATAAAACTCAAGAACTATGTGATTTAAAATGATTAATGAAAATTTTATTTGTGAAAACTGTGGTTTTGAAGTAACAAAACATCCTGAAGGTTCTGCTAGGAATCATTGTCCAAACTGTTTATATTCAAAACACTTAGATCAAGATTTCCCTGGTGATAGAGCTTCTGATTGTGGTGGAATAATGCAACCAGTTGGAATAGACCACAAAAAAAATAAATGAAATATGATCCGTCACAGATGTATAAAATGTAAAAAAGAAATTTTAAACAAAGTTGCTCCTGATGATAACTTTCTAGATTTCGTAAAAAAAGTGAACAAGATGTAATCTTGTTCACTTTTTATATGTTATTTTCTTTATCTCTAAAATACGGCATTCCTGCATAAATTACTAATAATGCTAATCATACACTTCAAAAAAGTATATTAATCGAAATATCATGTACTCAGAAGTTAAATACAACCTCCATAATTAGTGCAATAATTGCAATTTCAACTAAGTCTGTAATTTCTATATGATGATAACGTGCATAAGATTCTAAAATCCTAAATGCTTTTACTAGAATTAAAATAAACGTAATGTTACTAAGAAAATTTTCAATTAAATATATTCATTCTCATGATTTTCAGTTTATAAATTCTAAGTTTCCAGCTATAAGCATTTGTAATTCTGCAAAAACAGCAACTGAAATATAGTATACTAAAACTCAAACTTTGAAAAATACAAAAAGTGCTACAAGAAACATGAGCATGTAGATCGAAATAGAAATAAAACTCGATAAATAACGAAATATAAAATTTTTGTGTTTTGTGTACGGAGTCATCCAAGATATTTAATAGATATTGATCTAATAATATCATAAAAATTAACTTCTCACAAAAAAACAAATAATAAAAAAAGCAGATTAATCTGCTTTTTTTATTATTTGTTTAAAATATTTTTTAAAAGTGAAACATAAATAAAACCATCAATCAGTTTATCAGATTTAGTGATTTTAAAATCTGAGGTAAGTTTTAGTTTTTCTGCTTCTATATCAGACTTAAAATCCTTTGCAGAAGTTCCTAATTGCTTTCTGACTATTTGCGGAGTTAATTCTTCAAGATGGATATTATTTTGTGCTGAGAATAATTCTAAAATAGCACCATTTGCATATCATTCTTCATCTTTTACTACGCCTCTATACTTTTGTGGAGATTGATAAGATACAATATCAGCTGAGTATTTTTCTTGTAAATCTCAAATGATTTCGATAATTTTATTATATTTATCTCATCTGCTTTCAAAATTATCAAGAGAGATTTTATTTTTTTCTCATAAAGATAAAATTCAAGAATTAATTTCACATTCTAAATAGTGGATTTTTTCTGCTTCAAATCTAAATAATAATATTTTTGTCATAATTTTTATAAATAATATTAAAAGTGTTTTTTTCTATAAAAATAGAATAATTATAACTATTGTATAGCATAAGATAAAAATTCAAAAAATCTTTTAAAATTCAAAAAAATCCCTATAAATAGTATATAAAATCCATATTTACAAACTAGTAAAAAATTCATGAAAAACTTAGAACAAATTTTAGAAAAATATTACTGAGAAAATGATCCTATTATTTTAGGTTGTTCAACAGGTCCAGATTCGATGTATTTGCTTTACAAAATCTTAGAAACAAAATATGCGAAAAATCTTGTTGCCTGTTATTTTAATCACAAACTAAGACCAGAAGCTGATGATGAAGAAATATTTCTAGAAAATCTAGCAAAGGAAAAATGATTTCAGGTTGAAATTGCGGATGCTGATATAAAATCGATTAAGGAAAGATTATATCCAAACAAAGGAATAGAAGAAGTTGCTCGAGAAAAAAGATATGCGTTTTTTAGCGCTGTTTGTCAGATTCACGAAACAAATAAAGTAATTCTTGCTCATCATTTAGATGATAAAATTGAGACTTTCTTCTTTAATTTAACGAGATGATCAAAACTGACTGGATTAATTAATATGACCGAATTTTCTGGTTGAATAATTCGTCCATTATTAGATTTATCAAAATCAGATATTTTAGATTATTTAAATGAGAATAATTTAAAATATTCTATTGATGAAACAAATACTGATACAACTATAACAAGAAACTATATTCGTCATGAAATTGTTCCAAAATTTGATCGTGTAAACTCAAACTATAAAGAAAATATTTCAAATATGATGAAATATTTAGAAGAAGTTAAACATCATTTAGATAATGAAGTTACAGATTTCTTAGAAGAACAGTGAGTAGAAATTTTTAATTCAAAAAAATATAAAATCAATACTCTAGAAATTTACTGATATTTTTATATAGAAGCATTTAATAAATTATCTGATTTATTGCAAAGAGAAGTGATACGTCATTGTTACTATATTACAAATTGAAATTCCACTATTTGATTATCTGAAGCAAATATAGCCGAAATTATACGATTTATTAATGGGAAAAATAATAAAACTGAAAAACAAATCTGACAACTAAAAATGAAAAAAGAAAATACTATTATTATTTTCTAATTACTATATAAATATAAATTATGACAATTGAAAAAAATGTTACTCTACAAATTAATGAATTATTCACATTTCAGGATTTAGAGTTACAATTAACTGATGTTGTATTTGAAAAAATACACGCAGATACTGAAGATGAAAATATTCCTAACTGAGATGCAATAAATGTTTATTTACATTTATTTCTCGAAAATAAGAAGAAAAAAATAACTTTAAGTGTATTAACAGAGCCGTATGAATCAATAAAAGTTCAAACCTGGAAAAACTATAAAATAGTTCTTCAAAAGGCAAATAAAGACTCTGTAAAAGTAAAATTACAATACTCTACAGATTAATTTTTTTACACTAAGTAAGATCGGAAGAGCGTCGTGTAGGG
>CAJXJP010000040.1 GCA_913055215.1 uncultured Candidatus Altimarinota bacterium
ATATTATACAATATCTATCTTTAATAAAAGCATAAAATAAAAATGGAAATAAAAAATCAAACTTTTCTTTGTTACGTATAACGAAGAAAAGTTAATAAAACATTTGACATTATTGGATAATGATTATTATCTAATCGTTTTTTAGACATTATTGCAAATCAAAAAGGGGAAATATATGTGCAAAGGATGTAGTAAACAATGTGGAGCAAGACAAACTACTGGCGACTCAAGAAAGGTTGCTAAAAAATTTGGGGAACTCCTAATGGGTGATGCTATTAGTAATAGTAATTACTTAGAAAAAAAGAAAAAAGAACAGCAAACTGCTGATGCATAATTTCTTTCTCTTAAAGCGCGACAAAGTCGCGCTTTAATTTTGCCTTTTTTTTGTAAATTATTATAGTGAGAAAAATATATATACTTTTAATATACTTTTATGAATTATTCAGAAATTTTTGAATCAGAATACAAAAGATTAAATGAAGCACAAAAACAAGCAGTTGAAACTATTTACTGACCTGTTATGGTTGTTGCTGGTCCATGAACGGGGAAGACTCAAATTATCTGATTAAGAACAGCGAATATTATATTAAAAGCCTGAATTAATCCTGAAAATATATTAATTACTACATTTACAGAAGCGTGAGTTGTTGCTATTCGTGAAAGATTAGCAAGATTTTTATGAAATGAAGCGTATAAAGTAAATGTTTCTACTATTCATTCATTTTCACAAGAAGTAATTAAAACATTTCCAGAAAAATTTATTGAATATAAAGCTGGTACTCCAATTGATGAAGTTGAGGCGCTAGAAATTCTAAAGAAAATTATTGATGAACTTTATGAAAAAGAAAGATTAGAGGCTCTTGTAACGAGTTATGATAAATATTTTTATCTTCGTGATATTTCGATGAGAATTAATAATCTCAAACAAGAAGGTGTAAGTTTAGCGAGACTTAAAAAGTTAACAGAAAAACAAGCAGAGATTTACAAAGAAGAACTTGCTGAAATTAAACCAACTCTGAAAAAATACGCAACGACACAAGAAAAACAAGAAAAGCATATTAAGAAACTTGAAGAACTATATGAAATATTCTCAGAATATAATGCAACTTTAAGATATCTAAATAAATACGATTTTTCCGATATGATTAATTTTGTACTGGAAAAAATTCAAACTGATAATGAACTGAAACACCATTACGCGGAACAGTTTCAATTTATCATGCTAGATGAATATCAAGATACAAACAACGCTCAAAATATGATTATTGATCAGATATTATCAGTAACAGATGAATTACCAAATATCATGACGGTTTGAGATGATGATCAGTCAATTTACCGTTTTCAAGGTGCGAATATTGAAAATATGTTAGACTTCTCAACAAAATATCCTGAAACTCAATTTGTAGTTCTAGAGAATAATTATCGCTCAACTCAGCCTATATTGGATTTATCTTCTCAACTTATTGATAATAATAATGAGAGATTATCAAAAAAAATTGAAAGCATTGATAAAAAACTTATTTCATCAGGTGGATATAAAGATATTCTTGATTTACCGAAATTATTTAGAGCGGCATCAGATATTGAAGAAAGACAATTTGTTTTAGAAAATATTAAAAAATTATTAGAAGAATGAGTTTCTGCAAATGAAATCTCAGTTATAGTAAGAGGGAACAGAGAAGTTAAAGACTGGACAAGCCTACTTTTACAAAATGAAATAGAAGCAGAATCAAAACTAAAAACAGATATTTTAAAATCAAATTATATAGATTTTATTATTAAATATCTTGAACTTATTGAAAATCCATTTGCAAATGAAAACGCTCTAATAGATATAATGAGATCTAAACTTGTTGATATTCATCCAATTGATTTATTAACTATAAATAGAGCTCTGTATATAGAGAATTATTCTAAAAAAATCAAGACAACAATGATAGATTTTCTTCTAGATGAAGAAAAAATGAACAATACAGCTTTAAGAAATAAAAATAGTTTGATTCAATTCAGAGATTTTATTATAAATTCATCACAAAACCTTTGAACTACAAGCTTTGTAGAATTTTTCAATACATTTATTGAAGAAACAAATATTTTACAATTTGTCGAAATTCAAGGGAATTTCGATGATATTGAAGATATTTATACACTTTTTAATAAAATCAAAGACTGGAATACTGTTGATAATGAATTTAATATAACAAAACTTTTATCAAAACTTTCATTATATAAAGAGTATAATTTTGCTATTCCAAGACAAATTCTAAAAAAACACACTAATTGAGTTCAAGTTTTGACTGCGCATGGATCAAAAGGTTTAGAATATGATTATGTATTTATTCCTGGATTATATACTTGAAATTGGGAATGAAAGAGAGTTATTGATAGATTAAAATTACCAACAGGTATCGCTTGAGATTGATTACAATGAGAATCTTTCGCACAAATTGAAGAAGACAGAAGGCTGTTCTTTGTTGCTGCAACAAGAGCAAGAAAATCACTGATACTCAGTTATCCAGCTGGAATTTGAACAAAACCATTGTTACAATCTAGTTTTGTAGAAGAAATTATTTGAAAATTTGAAGAAATAGAATTCATTTGAGAAAACAATTCTTGTACAGAAATGATTGAAAATGATTTAAAATGACAATTAATTGAATATTCGGATGTTGAATTTGATTACATTTCTGAGTTTTTAGAAAATTATAAATTATCTCCAAGTGATTTTAATTTATTCTTAGATGATCCTTTTGCATTCTTACAAAGAGTAGTATATAAATATCCATTTTTAGATAATAAATTTACTATTTTTGGTAAAGTATATCATAGAACTTTAGAATTATTTTATCTTAAATATAAAAGCGAAGGTAAGCTTCCAGAAAAGGATTACCTTACCTCTACTTTTTCAATGTTATTGAAATCTGAAATACTTACTCCAGATGAAAATAAAGAATTAATTACGAAATGAATTGAATGACTAGAATGATACTATGATTTATATAAATCATCAAGTAGGGAGCCATTGTTACTAGAATATTCTCTAAGAAGAAAAAATATTACATGGGAAAATATCCCACTAACAGGAACAATTGATAAAATCGAAAAGGTTTGAATTTCGAATAACAGTTCAGAAAATCAAGGATGACAAATGGCATTCTTTAAAGATTCAGTTGCTTTAGTCGATTATAAAACTTGATCTGCAAAGTCTCTATGACAAATTAAGGGAACTGATAGATATGGAAACAAAAAAGATGATCTATCAGAATGAAAATATTTTAGACAATTGATGTTCTATAAACTTCTTTGCGAAAACGATACAGAGTTCATGAATACTTTTGAAATTGGGAGTCTTGCTTTAGATTTTGTTGAATGAAAAAAATGAAATTATAAATTTGTAGAAGTTGATGTATCTGAAGAAGAATTTGAAGATTTTAAAAATTTATTATTAGAGGCTTGGTCAAAAATTTCTGATATTTCATATTGGAGAGAACTATTACAAAAATAACATAAACTTGATAAAATTTCTAGTTCAGTTATTTTGATACTATATTGATATTATTTCACTAGAATATATGAAATCATTAGAACTAGTTTCATCAGACAGCAATAAGTATTATGATTTATCTGAATCTCAAATATATGATTCAGATTGCGAATCATATAAAAATGTTGAATACTTCGACAAAATAGAAGATATAGCTGTGTGAATTTCTAATAATATGGAGGATTTCTACAATCCTAATTCCAATCTAAGATTAACAGAAATTATTGATAAATTTTTAGTTAAGTGCTTGGAAATTATTGATGATTTTCGTGAAAGTGAATTTGAGGTTTCAGAAGAATTCTTCAAAAATTCCTTCTTAAATATTCAAAAGTTAACAAGAAAAGAATTACTTACTACTTTGACAAATAATATTAGCAAATAATTAACTTCGTATGAAAATATTCATATCATATAAACAATCAGGTCTCTCTGATGCTGAATTACAAGATAAATTATGAAGTATTCGTAAATATTTAGAAGAAATTGGACATTCTACATATATTTATTATTTCGATACAGATTTCTCAAATCAAACACCTAAGGAAATTATAACAAATGCAAAAATTGAAATCGAAAAATCAGATTTAGTATTAGCTTTTGTAAATTACGAACACAGAAGTGAATGAATGATGAATGAATTATGAATTGCTTTTTGATTAAATAAACCAGTAAAAGTTCTGATGAATCAAAAATTAGAAGAAGAGTATTACTTAACATATGGTATTTCTTCTGATACATATATTTTTGAAGATTTTTCAGAAATACAAAAAATATTAGCAGATAATAATTTTTTATGAAAATAGTAATTGTTTGAGCTTCTGATAATCCAGATAAGTTTTGAAATAAAATTTTAAAAAACTTAATAGATAAGTGATATACCGTGATTCCCGTTAATCCAAAATCTGATAACATCTTAGGACTAAAGGCATTTCAAACTATTTGAGATATTAAAGAAAATTACGACGTGGTTAATTTTGTTGTTCCACCTAGTGTAACTTTAAGTATTTTACAGGAATATAAAGATGTGTTAGGAAAGAAGAAGATATGGTGTCAGCCAGGATCATCAGATGATAATATAAAACAATTCCTTAGTGAAAATAACTTTACAGATTTCATATTGGATTCATGTATTATGCTGAAAAAAATAGATTAAACTTTGTATTAATCTATTTTTTTTGTATATTTATAGAGTTATTTTTATAAAAATATTTTATGTCAAATATTGCATTTAATGAAGATTCTTTCAAAAAAATAGAATCAGATGGAACTTCAATGACAGTCGAATGATCGATTCAAAAATCAGCTTTTCTGATTTTATTAACAATTTGATCAGCTATTGCAACATGGATGATTCCAGAAATTAATACATTTGTATTACCAATCTATATTCCATTTATAATAGGAACATTTATCTTGGCCTTAATTATTATATTTGCTAAAAAAACAGCGCCATTTCTTTCTCCAGTATACGCCATTCTAGAATGAGTGATCTTAGCAGCTATTTCTATGCTTTACGAAGCAATGCTTCCGTGAATTGTTATGCAATCTGTTTGATTAACTTTTGCAATATTCTTAACTATGTTAGGTTTATATGCTTCAAAAATCATTGTTGTTACTCAAAAATTTAGAATGTGAGTGGTAGCAGCAACTTGAGCAATTGCATTAGTGTATCTAATAAGCCTAGTTTGAAGTTTAACAGGATGGTTTACAGTACCATATATTCACGAATCAGGTATAATTGGTATTTGAATCTCTGTATTTATTGTAGGTATTGCAGCCTTTAATCTAGCTTTAGATTTTGATAATATCGAAATGTGAGCAAAAGCTAACGCTCCAAAGTATATGGAATGGTATTCTGCTTTCTGATTATTAGTAACACTTATTTGGTTATATTTAGAAGTATTAAGACTTCTTGGTAAAATAAGATCAAGTGATTAAAAAAACTTAGATGATTAATTTCATCTAAGTTTTTTTAATAAATATTTATATTCATAATCGTGATTTCAGGTACGGTAGTTTTGTTGTGAAGCATTAAAACTTTTAAGTTGTTTTATTTTTCAATTTGCTGAATTTTGAGTAACAAAACGCATATAAAAGTTGTTATAGTTTTTTTTGTTGTAGCACTGAATACTAAACATTAAAACTTCTTGAACAAGAGTGTAATATAAGCTAATCATAGATCTGATTCTAATTAAAGATTCTTTTGATTGAGGAATATTTAGTAAAAAATTATACAATCTTTTTAATGCAAAAGATGTAATTTTCCTTTCATATAAGGTAAATATTAACAAATTTTTTGCTATATTTTCTGCTGATATATTTTTAATTTCTGATTGAAAATGTTTTTCAATCTTAATTACAAGATTATTTATAGTTTCTATATTAGAATTATTGTTAATTTTCTCAAAAACCTCAATATATAAATCTTCATCAATTAATTTATTGTAATGTGATAATTCTTTTTTTGTTACAAAATAATTTTCAAGATAATCATCATGTTTAATCGTATCAATTTGCAATTTTTTATTATTCGCTAAATCATCTTCTAAATCGTAAATAAATCATAATACAGTTTTTGCATATTCTGATTCACTATTATTTAGTTTTTCTTTTGCTGAAGATAAATGTTTAATTATTTGTTGTTTTTCTGATTCTGTGTAGTTTGAGAATTTTGCTGCAATATAGATGACCTCTTTTCAGATTTCAATTACTTTATCCATGATATTTTTTTATACTTATATATACAATAATTTTATCATAAATTTTAAAACGAGTAAAATAAAAAAGAAAGACATTAGTCTTTCTTTTTGTATACTTTAAATTCAAATTGAATTCAATTTTCCTCTTGTCTTTCAGAATGAGATTCCAATATAAAATCTGATGGAATTCAGTCAAAAAACACGTCACAGTTATGTTCTCATTCAACTTGTGTTAAATAGAGTCTCTCTAAAAGTGGATGATCTAAAACTTGATTGTATAGTTGAGCTCATCAAATTATAAAAATTTGTTCTAGATTGTCTTTTTTATTTAATTCATCTAAACAATGGTCTAGTGAATTGAAGTACAATACAAAGTCATCAATTTCACTTTCCATAGACTCATATTTTATTTCTCTTGTCAGAATGCAATTAATTCTATCTGACAAAGGGCGGAATTTTGAAGGGATTGATTCCCAAGTTTTTCTTCACATAACAACGGCATTATGTTTTGCTAGATCTTCAGTATTACTCGTTACATCTTTGAAAAACTGCATGTCTTTTGAAATTTTCCAGGCTAGATCATTATTTTTTCATAGTCAGTTTTTTTCATCAACTGCTAATATTATTGAGAATTTTTTCATTATTTTTTATCTTATTACTAAACAGCTACAGGTGCAGCAATTCTATCATGACATTGATAATTACATAGTTCAAAGTCATCCCATTCTAAGCTTTCTAAATCTTCTAATGATTTAACATCTTTCAATATCTTTAATTCAGGAAGAGGAAATTCTTCACGACTTAACTGCTCATTCACTTGATCAATATGATTGTTGTAAATATGTGCATCTCATAAAGTATGAGTAAAAGTTCAAGCTTCCAGACCAGTTATTTTAGAAATAAGTAATAATAATGTTGCATATGAAGCAATATTAAATGGAACTCATAAAAACATATCTGCACTTCTTTGGTATAATTGAAGATTTAATTTATTGTTTGTAGTATCAACATTAAATTGAAAGAATGAATGACAAGGAGGTAATAACATGTCTTCAATTTGTACTGGATTCCAAGCTGAAACAATTATTCTTCTATTTGTAGGATTTGTTTTAATTTGTTCTATTGCGTTTGCAATTTGATCAACTGATTGGTCATTAAAATTTCTCCACTGTTTTCAGTAAACAGGTCATAAATCTCACCATTGTTGAACGAAATCCGAATCTTTTTCTGATTCTCTTATGGTTTGTATAAAAATATCCTTTTGTTCAAACCATTCATCTGTATATTTAGGGTATTTTTCTGATAAATTATTTGAATCTAAGTAATTTTGAAATGGCCACTCATCCCAAATCTTAACATTTCTATCTACTAAATATTTTATATTCGTTTCTCATTTTAATAGCCAAATTAATTCAACAACTATTCCTCTTAAGAATGTCTTTTTAGTAGTTACTAAAGGGAATCAGTCTGCCAAATTATATTTTGCTTGCATTCAAAACACTCACCTTACTCATGTACCAGTTCTATCGTCTTTACCAATTCAATTATCTTTAATTTCTCTCAATAAATCTAAATATTGTTTCATGGTTTATTTTTAGTAGATATACATTTAAAATATAAAAGTTTATGTAAAAAAATCAATCATATTAACTAAAAATATGTTAAAAAATGCACTTATATTTTCTAGATAGCAAAGAAATAACAGTTAGTCAAATATTATTGCCAAAATAGGTTTGCAAAAGTGCTTAAATTTCATAAAATTATCTGGCTTATTAAAAATAATTAAATTGAATGACAACGAAGAAACCACTAAAAAATCTAAAAATTGATCCAAATAAAAGCAATGGAATGAAACCATTTGCAATATTATTTGTTATTGCAATGTCCATTGCCCTTGTATTAACATACATGAAAGATGCTGTTAAATACACAGACACAGACATAGCACTTAATACATTAGAACAAAAATTCTCTCAAGGTTTGTATGAAAAAATACAAATTAATTGAAATAAAGCAGTTGCTACTATTTCAGGTTCTACAGTAAAAGAAAATGGTGTAGAAAAAATACAAAGAGATTTAGTAATTTTACCATTAAATGATTCATTAAAAGATCTAGGATTAAGGAATCCAGATATCGCGACTCAAATTTTAGTAAAAGATAACACTTCTGAAAAATTTTGGTCAGGAATGATCCCTACTATTATTACAGTTGTTCTGTTTCTAATTATTGCACTTATTTTAATTAAAAAAATGGGTGGGATGTCTAATAATGCTATGACTTTTGGTAAATCAAGAGCTAAATTATATGACAAAGACAAAGATAAAGTTTTATTTAAAGATGTAGCAGGGGCGGAAGAAGAAAAAGAAGAACTTGCTGAAGTTGTACAATTCTTAAAAAATCCAAAAAAGTTTAAAGACTTATGAGCTAAAATACCAAGAGGTACACTATTAGTAGGGCCTCCAGGAACAGGGAAGACTATGTTAGCAAGAGCTGTTGCTTGAGAATCAAATGTTCCTTTCTTAAGTATTTCTGGTTCAGAATTTGTTGAAATGTTTGTTTGAGTCGGGGCATCTAGGGTAAGAGACTTATTTGAAAATGCAAAAAAAATGGCTCCAGCAATAATTTTCATTGATGAAATTGATGCTATTGGGAAAAAAAGATGACCTGGTACGGGTGGATGACATGATGAAAGAGAACAAACACTAAATCAAATATTAACAGAAATGGATGGCTTTAGTAACGATACAAATATTATTGTTATGGGTGCAACAAACAGAGCTGATGTTCTAGATAAAGCACTTCTTAGACCAGGAAGGTTTGATAGAAAAATCACTGTTAATCTACCAAACTTGTCTGACAGAGAACAAATTCTACAAATTCATTGAAAAAACAAAAAATTAGAAGAAAAAATTGATTATAAATCACTTGCTTCTAAAACTGTTGGTTTCTCAGGTGCAGATTTATGAAATCTAATGAACGAAGCGGCAATTATAACTGCAAGAAATAATGAAAAACTTATTTCATCTGCAAGAATCACAGAAGCATTTGAAAGACTAGTAATGTGATTAAGAAAAAAATCACAAGTAATGAATGATCATGAAAAAGAATTAACAGCATATCACGAAGTAGGGCATGCATTAGTTGGGAAACTTTTACCAAATACAGATACTGTCCATAAAGTAAGTATTGTTTCAAGAGGAGGAGCATTAGGTGTTACTTGGTTCTTACCAGAAAGAGATGCACTACTTGTATCAAAAGCTAAATATCTTGATGAACTTGCTACTTTATTCGGATGAAGAGCAGCAGAGGAAATTTTCTATGGAAAAGATAATATAACAACTTGAGCTTCTAATGATATTGAAAGAGCAACTCAAATTGCTAGAAATATGGTTATGAGATATGGGATGTTCGAAGATATTGGTACAGAAAATTTTGCATGAGAAAGAGCTTCTTGAAATCACTTATGAACAAGTGGAGATGCTGGAACTTTTTCAGACAAAACAATGGAAATTATTGATGCAAAAGTAAAAGATATACTTAAAGATTCATATAAGGTTGCTATCAAACTTATTCAAGAAAATAAAGATTTACACGAAAAAATCACTAAAGATTTAATTGAAAAAGAAGAAATTACAGAATCAGAATTTGAAGCATACTTTGCATAAAAAAATCTAGTTTTTAAACTAGATTTTTTTTGTTTTTTCACTAAGATTACAGTAACTTATTTTGTAATCTGTTATTCAGTTTTATGCATGAAATAATAAACTATGTTGTAAATATAGTAGGGGAGTTGTGATATATTTGAATATTTATCATGATGGTATTAGAATCATCTTTTTTCCCATTTCCAAGTGAAGTTGCTATGATTCCTGCTTGATATTTAGCGGCGATTTGAGAAATGGATTTCCTTGTTGCTCTTATGGCTTGAACTTTATGAGCTATAGTATGAGCTTCAATCAATTATTTTCTTTGATATAAATTATGATGACCAATTATTAAAGCACTCATAAGAGATTATTGAAAATATTTCTTTATAAAAGAAGAACATTACAAAAAAACAGAAGATTACTTTAAGTCACACTGAGTTATTACTACATTCTTAGCTCGTTTCATAACGGTAATAAGACAATTAATAAGTTTACCAGCTTGAGTTTTCAAGATGAACTTAGGTAAGTTTATATTTTTCACTTCTTTATGAGCAGGTTTATGGAATCTTATGCTGATGATTTTATGATATATAGCATGAGAAAATAAAGAATTAATTGAACGTCACACGAAAGAAATGCTAATTGGAGGTATTCTTTTTGTAATTATCATAGGGGTTATTTACTACTTGAAGCATACTAAATGAAAGAAATCAAACCAGGTTGTTTCTTAATAATACACAATAATCAGAATGAGTTATTGTTGCAAATAAGAGGTGATTATTCAAAACATTGAGAAACACATAGTTTCTTCTGATGAATGATGGAAGAGTGAGAAACTCCCATTCAGGCAGTTGCGAGAGAAATTTTAGAAGAGCTGAATTTTTTTATTTCAAACTATAAATATCTCGGTAGTATCGATAATACAATTACTAAAATTTGAAAATTTACTAAAAGACATGTTTTTCTAACGAAAATAAATATGACTGCTGATAAATTTACTGTACTAGAGTGAGATTGATGCGAATTTAAAAGTATTTCAGAGATAAAAAAACAAGATTTTTATAATATTCTTTGATTGGAAGAAATCATTACTTTAATTGAAAAAGAGCTAGATTAAATATGAAAAAAAGAAATATTTTCATTTGAGATATTCATTGATGTTTTGATGAATTTAAACTACTTATTGAAAAACTAAGCATAAATAAAGAAGATCATATATTCCTTGTTTGAGATATGATTAATAAGTGACCTAAATCTTGGAAAGTTATTAAGTATCTTTATAATAACCAAAAACAATTTTCAGCAGTATTGTGAAATCATGAAATTGCTTTTCTTCAGCGGATTAACTCTAAGGAAAAAAAATACGAATCTAAGGATTTTATCGAGCTTGAAAGTAAATTTGTTAAATATCCGGAAATATTTAATTATTTCAAAAATCTTCCTCTTTTTATCGAAAAAAAAGATTTTATAGTTATTCATTGATGATTGAAACCATGAAAAAAACTTGAAGAACACTCTGAAACTGAAATCACAACCATTAGAGAGATTAATAATGAACCTTGGTATATTCATTATACAGGCTCAAAAAAAATTATTTATGGACATTGGGCTATGAATTGATTAAATATATATGATAAGACAATTGGCTTGGACTGAGGATGTGTTTACTGAAGATCATTACATTCATATACACTTGAGACATGAGAAATAATGACTCAACAAGCATTAAAATTATATAAAGACGTATTTATTAAAGAAGACTAATGCAAATTTCAAAGATAAAATCACTTAGTAGTATCGCTATACTCTGATTCTGAAAAGAAGGGAAGTCTACACTTTCTTTTCTTTTGAAGTTATGAATCGATAAGTCAAATATAACTATCTTAGATGTAAACCCTATAGACATTCAAGATGATATATTAATTAAATCAGGTGATGAATATTTAAACAATCTCTGAGATTATGAAATTATTTTCAAATCACCAGGAATTTCTCCGTATGAAGACAAAATTATTCCTTATAGGGATAAATTAACATCACAATCTCAAGTTTTTTTTGATAATTACCAATGAAGAATTATTTGAGTTACTGCAACAAAAGGGAAGTCTACAGTTTCAACCCTTATTTATGAAACTCTGAAACACGCAACATATAATGTTAAGCTTGTTTGAAATATTGGTTCACCTGTTTTAGATGAGATTGACCTTCTTTCTGATAATAATTACAACTATGTAATTTACGAATTATCTAGTTATATGTTAGAAACGCTAGAGCCAACTTGCGATATCGGTGTATTTTTGAATTTATATACTTGTCATCTAGATTGGCATAATCATGATTTTGAAGTGTATAAGAAAGCAAAAATGAATCTGATCCAATATTCAGATTATATTGTTTTATCTGAAGAATTTAGTGACTTAAATAATTCTCACAAAGAAATAAAATATTTTTGAGCAAACTCTCGTTTTTCATATGATTCAGATGGTTTTTATAAAGACGATAATAAATTATTTTGATTAAATGAATTAATTTTACCGTGAAATCATAATAAAAAAAATATTTCATCTGTTATAGCTGTCATTGATACTATTGTTGAAAAATACAATCACAACTCTCCTTGGATATTCTCAAAATTAATAAATTCTCTCTCAGAAACTTTAAAGACTTTCTGATGACTTCCTCATAGACTTGAAAAAATTTGAACTTATAAATGAATTACATTTATAGATGATGGTATATCAACTACACCTGAAAGCACTATAGAAGCCATTAAAACATATTGAGATGATATTGAATGTATATTTTTATGAGGTTCAGACTACTGATTTACAGAAGATTCTTATGAATTATTAAGAAGGGAAATCTACAAGTATAATATAAAAAAAATTGTATTTTTCCCAACTACATGACCAGATGTCTTTTCGCTTAAAATAGAGGGAAAACTCAACTTGAATGGATTTAGTTTCTCATATAACGATTCAGATTTTCAAGCAATATATACAGATAATATGGAAAAGGCAGTAAAATTCGCTTACGATTCTATTGATAAATGAATTTGCTTAATGTCATGTGCAGCACCAAGCTATTCAGTTTGGCCTTGATACGAAGAAAAATGAAAACTCTTTAAAGAATTTATAATAAAAAACAAAGATTAAAATTAATCTTTGTTTTTTTATTGTTTTATATTTTCAGTTAACATAATATTTTACACTTATAA
>CAJXJP010000041.1 GCA_913055215.1 uncultured Candidatus Altimarinota bacterium
CCTAAAGAAACAAATGAGCTCCTAGAAAAAAAAGGTCTATCATTAAATATATTAAGCCTTGCTCAATCAAAAAATAGTTTTAAATTCGAACATGAGAAAAAAGATGCTCTTATTGCTCACGTTATCTGAACTGAAAATTTTGATAAAAAATATTCTCCTCAAGAAAAGGAAAAAATTGAAGACTTGGTAGACTTTGGATACAATATTCAAGAAAATTTATTCGTTAAGAATGATTATTTTGAAATATTTGAAAATGAATCAAATCCAAACATGAGCTTAAAAGAAATATTTTCAGAATCGCCTCTCTCTCTAAGAGAAGTAGTAGAACTAAAACTGATTACATGAGATAAAAGTCATTTTGAAGATTTAAATGACATACAACAATCAGCACTCTATTTACGTGTGTATGGATATATATCTTCACGTGGCTACAATGAAGAATCATGAGCATATATGATATCTATGTTGGAATTAGCTACTGAATCAGGTAATGAAAAATCAAACGAAATGTATGGAAGAGTTCCAGAATGAGTTAAGACTATTTTAAAAAGAACTATTACAACATGAGTAGATAAAGCAGGAAAGAGTTTAGAAGATATTATTGAAAAAATAAAATGAGCATTTAATGAAAGTCCAGGAAAAGGGCTTTCAGCAATTGCATTCTTTGTTCCTTTCTTTACAGAAAGACAAGCTCTTTCAGATATTGCAGGAATAACAGAGTAAATTAATTTCCTTGCAAAAAAATAATTTCCCTTAAAATAAGGGAAATTATTTTTTATTTATAAAAATTCATGAAATTATCAGATTTTGATTATCATTTACCAGATGAATTAATCGCACAAACTCCTATTGAACCAAGAGATCATTCACGTTTACTTCAACTCAGTAAAAATGATTGAAACATCGAGGAATCAAAATTTTATAATATTTTGGACGAACTCTGAGAAAATGATGTTCTCGTATTAAATAAGACAAAAGTTATTAATGCAAGGCTTCATGGTTATATAAAAAATATTGAAGGAAATGAAAAAGAAGTAGAAATCTTTCTTCATAAACAAATCAATAACAATACTTGGGATTGTCTTGTATATCCTGGAAAAAAATTAAAACCTGGAAAAAAAATAGATTTCTATTTACCTACGACGTCTTCCTTTGATGTCAAAGGAAGTACCTGAAACGAAGTGGAAGGTGATGGATTTAGAAAAAATCTTGGACCGGTCATCATGACTGCTGAAATAAAAGACATTTCAGATTCATGAAGGATTGTAGAATTTTCAAAAGGTGGTATGGATTTTATGGAAATAATTGAAAAATTATGAGAAATTCCTCTTCCTCCATATATTAAAGAAAAATTAGAAAATTCAGCTCGTTATCAAACTGTATTCAACGAAATTTCTGGTTCAGTTGCTGCTCCTACAGCTGGTCTACATTTCACACCAGAACTGATCAAAAAACTAGAAAATCAATGAGTTACATTTGAAAAAGTATTACTTCATGTTGGTTTATGAACATTTAAAAATGTAGAAGTAGATGATGTTACAAATCACAATATGCATAAAGAGTATATAGAATTAGAATCAGATGTTGCTGAAAGACTCAACAAATACAAAGCTCAATGAAAAAGAGTAATTGCCGTTTGAACAACTTCAATAAGAGTATTAGAAAGCTTCTCAGATAGGACCGGTCTTATTACAGCTGGATCAATGGATACAGATATATTTATTTATCCATGATATGAATGGAAATTCGTGGATGGAATTATAACTAATTTTCATTTACCAAAATCAACTCTTGTTATGCTTGTTTCAAGTTTTGCCTGAAAGGAAAATATAGAAAATGCCTATAAATATGCTGTTGATAATAAATTTCGCTTCTTTTCTTTTTGAGATGCAATGTTTATAAAATAAAGAATTCTTACGAATTCTTTATTTTTTTAGAATTATTTAAGGTTTATCGAGTAATTAAAAAGCATAGTTTTCAAGAGAAAAATTAAAAATATATTTTACTTTTCTCTGAAAATTCTATAATTCTTTAGGGACTTTACCAATTTTATATTTTATAAAAAAAATTTATGAGTCATAAACAACAAAACATGGTGAATATATTACTTTCAGTAATTATTGTACTATTAATGATTATTGCGGTTGGAGCATTCTATGTTTGAAAAAATACAGGAAATCAAAATAATACTGGAACAGGGACACAACCAAATGTGAACACTTGAGAAATTTCAGTAAAAATTATTAGTGATACGAGATGTACTAATTGTTTTACAAATGAATTAGAAACAAATTTGAAAAAAATTCCAGCATTAGCAAATGTAGAATTTGAAGCAGCTGATTTTGCAGATAGTGGAATTTCTGATTACTTATTAGAAAATGAAATCAAAACACTTCCAGCTGTAATTTTTAATAGAAGTTATATTGATCAAGGGATAAACTCATATTTACTCCCAATGAAAAGTGGAGAATACTCACTAAATATTGGAGCTGAATTCGACCCTTTTGCTCAAAGATCAGAAAGAGGTTTTCTTAAAACTGATGTTGAAAATATTGCAAAAATAAAAGAAGGTTCTTATATTAAAGGTGATGCAGAAGCAAATATTACATGGTTAGAATATTCTGATTTAGAGTGTCCATACTGTGCAAAACTTCATAATTCTCCTACTCCAAAAGAAGTTATGGAAAAATATGAATGAACTGTAAATAAAATTTTTCATCACTTTCCTCTAAATTTCCATGCAAATGCTCAAAAAGCTGCTGAAACATTAGAATGTGCTGCTCAATTAAATGGATCTGAAGTATATTATAGTCTTATTTCAAAATCATTTGAAAAATATAATAATAATAATTTCACACTTTCTGGTTTAAATGACTTAGCTGCTGAAATGGGTGTAAATAAATCTCAATTAGCAGAATGTGTTGATAGTGGAAAATATAAAGAAAAAGTTATTAATCAAATGCAATTTGGTCAAGCAAACTTTAATGTAACAGGAACTCCAGGTAATGTTCTTATTAACAATACTACTGGTGAATATGTTGTATTATCAGGAGCACAAGGGACTCAAGCTTTTGTTGCTGCTATTGAATCTCTAAAATAAATCATATAAAAAAAAGAAACTCGCATGCGAGTTTCTTTTTTTTAGTCTAAAATATTTTGAACAATTTTATTATTTTTTCTCCAGTTTTTCATTACTTTTACACGTAGTGCTAAAAATACTTTTTTATCAAAAACTTTTTCTAATTCTAAACGAGCTTCTTTTCACATTTTTCAAATTAATGAACCATTTTTTCAAATAAGAACATATTTTTGTGATTCAGTTTCAGCATAAATATATGCTACAATTTTTAATAAATCATCTTTTTCTTCAATTTCATCAACTCCAATATATGTACTATGTGGAAGTTCTTCACGAGTATGTAAAAATACTTTTTCTCTGATTATTTCTGATATTCTAAAATAAATATCTTGTTTTGTATAAAAATCTTCTGGAAATAATGTTGGTCCAGTTGGTAGGAATGATTTTACTTTATTTAGTAATTCAGAAAAACCTTGTTTCGTTTCAGATGAAATTTTAATAACATTATCATTTGATGGGATAGTAATCTTTCATGGGAGATCTAGTTTTGTATAAACTTTTACAATTGGTGAATTTGTGAAAGTAAGTAATTCACGAATATATTTTTCTTCTTCTCCACCTTCACGAGTTGAATCGATAAAATATAACACTAGTTCCGCATCATTTAAAGTTGTAATCGCTTGTTTATTGATTTCTTCATTGAATGATTTATTTGATTTATGAATACCTGGAGTATCAAAAAATACAATTTGTGATTCATCGTCATTATAAATCGCTAACACTTTTTTTCTTGTTGTTTGTGGAACATTCGTAGTAATTGATATTTTTTCGCCGATAAGAGCATTAACAAATGTAGATTTTCCTGCATTTGGTCTTCCAATAATCGAAACATACCCAACTTTTTTTTCTTTTAGTTCTGATGTTCTTGATAATATATCTTCTAAATTTAATTCTTTCATTATTTATTTTGGTTATCTCTATAAGTATCTACAATATTTAAAACCTTTCTTGCTGCTGCCATCGCTTCTGGAGCAAAATCCATAACCATAGTCGCCGTAGCTCATGCTGTTTGAATTGATAATGTTCCGTAATGAAGAACATTTGCAAACAATCCTTTTGTTTGAGAATTTACTTCTTGAACTTGACCAAGATTACATTCACTTACTGCTCTGTTTAAAAATGATATTTGTTCTACTGAAACAATTCTATTATTTGTAATAATATACAAATCTAATTCATGATTCAGCCATTGAATATAAAGGAAAATCGAGAAAAATAACCAAAATACAATATTTAGTAAAGCTACCCATCCCGCAAAACTTAATAAAAACAATGAAGTCGTACTAATAATTACTCCTACTAAAAAGTATAAAGCAATCATAATATACACTACCCAGTGTCTTTTAACAGTCATTTCTAAAACTTCTCCTTCTTTCATATGTTCAAGTTGTAGCATAGTTTGGTATTAACAAATATTTGGTTTTTTTATATACAGTGGTTCAATTTTTTTCAAATTATCAAATCTTATATTTTTTATAATTTTTTTATAATCAACATAATCATTTATAGTTATCTCATCAAATGTTCCTGGATTAACGGAACCAAAAGCATGATTTAAATTTTCTTTTTTCAGTTCTTCTTCTAACTCTCAATTAATAATAATTTCAATTTCTGATTTTTCATCTCTTTGAAAGAAACAATCCCTGCGAGATGAAGATTTAATAATTGGATATTCACTAAAAAGATCAAAATAACTTAAAGCCGTCATATTTTTTTGTAGTATGAAATTTAATGTATTTACTACAAGAACAGCAGTTCTCACTCAAGTGAAACTTCCCGGTCCATTTACCAGAATAATATTTTCTAAATCATCAAATCAAATTGATTGATTTCATAAAAATTCTTCTAATTTTGGAATCAAAGTGGATGATTCATTTCCAACTATATCCCAAGAAATATTAGCAATGATATCACGTTTATTATCAAAAATGCAAATAAAGCAAGGAGCTGATATGGTATCTATAAATAGGTTCATGCCTAAATGAAAAATAATATTATCAGAAGTTTACTATTTATAGGTGTTTTGTAAAGATAAATCTTTCTTTTTTTTAGATTCTCACTATAATTTGCTGACGTTATTTTTAATAAAAATTTTTCAGGTGATTGAAATAAACAAAGAATATATAAATTGATGAAATAATTTTTCAAAAACTACTTTTGTTTCAGAATTTTTAAAGGAAAACCAAGGACCGGTCCTCTGGTTATTTTCTGATGAAAAAAACTTACAACAAACAGAAAAATTATCATCGTATTTTAAACTTCCATTTTTTAAAATAGAAAGCTACAGTCAAATAGTAGAATACTTTTACAATGGTATTTGAAAATATTTAGCAACTCCTGAAATCTTCAAAAAACAATACCCAGAATCTGAATATGAAATTCACAATCATATAATAGAGTTAAAAATATGAACATCATATAAAATAGAAGAAATCAGTGAAAAACTGAATGTATTTGGATATAAATATTCTCCTCATCAAACAAAAGCTTCTTTTCAAGTTCAATGAGATACTCTTACATTTATCAGTTATGATGAAACATATGAATACAAATGTACATTTTGGTGAGATACTCTCGAAGAAATTCTTATTATAGACAAACAGACAGGAATTATTGATAAAAAAGAAATTATTTATATTTGAAAAAACAAATGACTTCATGAATTTAATGAATTAAGCTCAGAAGTAAGCGATTTTTTTAAAGAAATATCATTTCATACTACTATTTTAGACAACTTAGACTTTTATCAATATAAGTCTTTAGTTTTGAATAATTCTGAAAATTATATTCACTTTAAAAACTTTTCAGATATTAGTAATCCTCAAGAAAAGAACTTATGAATTCAAGATTTATTTTTAGAAAATATTGATGATTTTAAAAATAAAATTGAAGCAAGTATAGATAAAAAAATATCTATTTATACAAAAAATAAGAAAACAATAGAAAATTTTCTTGATTATAATAATTGGGAAAATATTGAAATTATAGAAATAAAATTAAACTTTTTAAAAAGTTATGAATCTATAAATAAAGTCGTTATTTGTGATGATAATCTATCAAGAATATTTGTAAAAAAACGTGTAAAAAGAAAAATGAGCAAAAAGCTCGATTTACTGTTACAGATTAAACCTTGAGATTATATAGTTCATGTTGATCACTGAATTTGAGTATTTCAACAAATACTCGAAAAAGAACTTCCAGTAAGTGGTTGAAATATTATAAAAAAAGAATACATAGAATTATCATATAAAGAAAATGATAAACTCTTTGTTCCAATTACTGAAGTAGGTAGAATTAATAAATATGTCTGAGTAGAAAATCCTAAACTCACGGCACTTTCTACAAAACAATGGGAAAAACAATTAAAAAAAGTTAATGCCAATGTCGAACAAATTGCACATGAATTACTAGAACTTTATGCACAAAGAGCTTTACAAAAAGGTTTTGCTTCAGCTAAATTACCAGAAGAAGAAAAGAAATTTTATCAAAGTTTTGAATATAGTTATACAGAAGATCAAATAAACATAATTCAAGAGATTTATACAGATATGGAATCTATCCAACCAATGGATAGATTAGTATCTGGTGACGTATGATTTGGGAAAACTGAAATAGCATTTGCCGCATTATACAAAGCACTTATAAACGGAAGACAATGAGTATTAATATCGCCACTAGTTGTTCTTGCTTATGAACACTATGAAAAAGCCTGTCAGCGTTTCTCTTGATTTCCATTTAATATTGCTGTTGTTACTCGTTTTGAAACAAAAAAGAATGTTGAGATTACATTAGACAAACTGAAAAAATGACAAATTGATTTAGTTATCTGAACACATAGATTGCTGAGTGAAGACGTTCAATATAAAAACCTCTGAGTATTAGTCATCGATGAAGAACATAAATTTTGAGTAAAAGATAAAGATAGAATTAAGGAATTAAAAGGAAATATTGATATACTAGCACTTTCTGCTACTCCTATTCCAAGAAGTCTAAACATGGCTCTCAATGGGATTAAATCTGTTTCTATGCTGACAACTCCACCAGTATGAAGACAAGCCATACAAACGCTTGTTTCACCATTTGAAGAAAATATTATCAAAGAAGCTTGAGATAGAGAGTTTTCAAGAAATGGACAGTTATTTTTTATACATAATAAGGTGTCGACAATAGAAACTTTTCGTGATAGGATTGGAAAATTCTTTCCAAAAAAGAAAATTATTATTGCTCACTGACAACTTCCTGGAGATCAGCTTGAAAAACGTATATTAGCTTTCAAGAAAAAAGAATATGATATATTATTAGCTACAACGGTAATCGAAAATGGAATTGATTTTCCAAATGTAAATACAATATTTATCAATGATGCTTATAATTTTTGAATTTCTCAAATTCATCAATTAAGATGAAGAGTTTGAAGATCTGATAGACAATGATACTGTTATCTCTTATTTCAAAAAGATAAAATCAAAGATGATGCGGCAAAAAGATTAAAAACAATTGTAGACTATAGTCACTTATGAGCTGGATTCGAATTAGCCGTAAAAGACTTAGAAATAAGATGAGGATGAGATATATTGGGAATTAAACAAAGTGGACAATCTACAGAAGTATGAGTCAATCTTTACCTGGAAATGTTAGAAAATAAAATCGAACAATTAAAAAGGACCGGTCTAGAAGAATCTGCTTCAAATGAGGATAATTCAGAAGAATTACCAGTTGAAAAAAAAGATGTACAAATAGATTTACAAATATCTGCTTATATTGATGATAAATTTTTTCATTCAGAACTGGATAAAATTAACTTTTATAGAGAAATTGAAAGTTTAGATGAAATGGAAGATTTAGAAAATATTATACAAGATTTTCATGAAATTAACGAAGATCTCACTCCAGAAACAAAGAACTTTTTCTCTTTATTAAAAGTGAAAATTTTATCTCAAAAATATAGTATCTCTCATATTAAAAAAGCATGAATCAATTACCAAATTGACTTTCATGAAAATACACCAATAGATCTATTAAAAAAATTCCTATTATTAGATACTGAAGTCAAACTCATTGTAACAAATGGCTTCCGATTAAGATCACCAATTACATCTTTTAAATGAATTGAAGATTTTGTTGAATATTTGCAAAATATATTACAAAAAAAATCTCCAGTAAAAAAGAAGATAAAGTTGAAAAGAAAATAAGTCGAGGTATAGTATCGCAGTAATTTTATATTTTATAAGTACATTCTATGAAATTAACAAAATTTTTAGCAATTATATTAACAATATTTCTTGTTAGTTCTTGTTCACAATTAACATTGACACAGGAAAATATTTGAGAAACATTCCAAACGCAAGCCGTACAAAATAATGATATTATTGCTGTAATGGACACGTCAAAATGACAAATTAAAATCAAATTATTTCCAAACTTAGTTCCAAATGCATCTTATAATTTTATAGGACACGCATTAAATGACTACTATGACAACCTTACTTTTCATAGAGTAATTGATAACTTTATGATCCAAGGTGGTGATCCAAAAGGAAATGGTACATGATGAGAATCTATTTATGGTGCAGCATTCCAAGATGAATTTGTGGAAGAATTAAAAAATATCCCATACTCTCTTTCAATGGCAAATGCAGGTCCAAACACAAATGGAAGTCAATTTTTCATTAATGAAAAAAACAATAGTAATTTAGACAATCTCCATACTGTTTTTGGTCAAGTTGTCCAATGAATTGACGTTGTAAATGCAATATTAGAAACTCCAGTTGGAGAACTAGATAAGCCAAATACTGATGTTCTTATTAAAGATATAAATATCTATAGCTATACAGATGGAAGTTTTGTTCCATATAAAAATACACTTGAAAATATAGTAAAAAAAGTTGAAAGCATAAATGCTATAAAAGCTGAAGAAGAAGCTAAAAAAGAAGCTGAAGAAGCGAAAGAAGCTGAAAAAAAAGCTATTCTTGATGAAAATAGAATTTCAAAAGCTTGAGATATCGTTCAATTAAAATATAAATGATACTTTGATAATAAAGAAGTATTTGATGAAAACTTTACTAAATCATCATTCTTTACTGTCACTATAGGTAAATGAGAAGCTGTCCCAGGTTTTGATGCAGCCTTAGAAAATATGAAAATTGGTGAAAAAAAATCTATCAGACTAAGTCCTGAAGAAGCATATGGTTGAGAAACAGTTACACTTGATAAAAAATTGTTCGTAGGATTTGAAGAAAATGGAATCCCACTTGAAGCTGGATCTATACTTCCAACAAGAAGAGGTAATATTGAAATTAAATCAGTAACTGATTCGACTATCACTATCATCAATAATAATGATAAGGCTGGAAAAACATTAAATTTTGATATTGAACTACATTCATTTATTAACTAAAAAATATAAACATGACAAATATACAAACTGAAGGATTACAAAATGGCGATATCGCAGCAGTAATGAAAACTACAAACGGAACAATGACTATTAAATTATTCACAAAAGAAGTTCCAAAAACAACTCTTAATTTTATGGGATTAGCTCAAAAAGGATACTATAATGGAATTATCTTTCATAGAGTAATTAAAGGATTTATGATTCAAGGTGGTGATCCAACTGGTACTGGTATGGGTGGTGAATCAATTTATGGAGAAAAATTTGATGATGAATTTCATATAGATGTAACAAATATTCCATATTCACTATCAATGGCAAACTCAGGTCCAAACACAAATGGAAGTCAATTTTTCATCAACCAAGCAGATAATGCATTCTTAAATAATAAACATGCTGTTTTCGGACAAGTTGTTGAAGGAACTGATAATGTAGACAAAATAGCAAAATCAAAAACTGATGGACAAGATAAACCAACAAAAGAAGTAAAAATTATCTCTCTTGATATTAAAGAATATCAAAATGGAAGCTTAAAAGATTATAAATTTGATCTAGATGCTCAAATGAAAGAAATTGATTCTGAAAATCAAAAAGCATTGGAAGCAAAAAAAAATAAAACTATTGAAAAAAATGATTTTATTGCCGTACATTATACTGGAACATTAGAAGATGGTTCAAAATTTGATGCTTCATACGATAGAGGTCAAACTCTTGACTTCACTGTGGGTGCTGGACAAATGATTGCTGGTTTTGATGCAGGAGTAGTTGGAATGAAAATTTCTGAAAAGAAAACTCTTGTACTTGATCCAAAAGATGCATATGGTGAATATGATGAAGAAAAAGTTCAAAAAATGAGAAGAAAAGATATGATTAGTTTTGAGCAAGCTGGGATTAAAATCGAAGCTGGTTCTGAACTTCCAACACAATTTGGGGTATTTACAATTAAAGAAGTTACTGAAGAAGAAGTAATTATTGATGTAAACCATAAATTAGCTGGAAAAACTCTTACATTTGAAATTGAAATTATGGATATAAAATAATTTAATTTCAAATATCTAATAAAATAAATAAAAAACCTAATATTTTACAATATTAGGTTTTTTATTTATTTTTCTTTTTTAGTTTTGATTCAAGTTCTGGATAATTAAGTAAAACCTCCTCTAAATACGGCTGAGAATGATTTTGTGTTAATTTATGATACGATGTAAACTGTATATCATTTATATCGCTCTCTGGAGAGTAATTAAGTGGATTATAATTTACATACGAAAGTGTTTTATATAATGTTTCTTTTGTTTCTAATAAATGAGCTTGAAACCTTCATAAAAAAACTGGATGTTTAAATTCTGATGGATATTTTTTTCTATACCACGTTGCATATGATACTTGTAGTTTTCTCATAAATTCTGAAATATTATGTCCATTTTCAATATTTTTTAATACGATATGAAAATGATGAGGAACAAAAGAATAAGAAACTAGTTTTACATTTGTATAAATGGCGAGATATTTGAGAAGTAATTCATAAAATTTTTTATATTCATCATCATTATGGAATAGTTGGTCTTCGGTAAATGATGTATTAAAAATGTAATAATAAGAATTTTCCAAAAACTCAACTCTTGAATTTCACATAATTGAAGTTTTATAATATATATATTTTATTATACTAAAAAATATATAAAAAATCAAATTTAGGACCGGTCCTAAATTTTTACAAAAAAAATACTCTCAATTGAGAGTATTTTTTAATATGTTCTCGTTCCAAATGAAACAGAGTTTAATAAATTTGCATTTATGTTGTTCGCATTACTTATTCATGGAACAGAATATATAATTCAATCTCTTACTAAATCTAATGAAACTGTAGAATTTGCTCATCCAATTACTTGTAAATTAAACACTTCATATGATCCATTTGATATATTTCTATTATTAGTCAGTGATGAAAGATCAAATTCTAGATAAGATCCATTTTTAACTCCTGTAATAAAATTAGAACTATCACTTGAATGAAAAAGTTTGAACGTAGATGTTCCATATGTATCTCTATACATAAACTTTAGTGAATCAATTTGAGCTTTTAAATCTGATGGTGAATTAACTTGAGTATTTTTTCCCATATCAGCACTGATTTTTATTCCAGCTCTCGATGTATCATTTAAATCAGAATCAACGGCTACATTAAGTTTAACTGGTGAAATTTGAAAACTTTCGCTCCCATCGTTCAATACAGTTGTTCAAATATAATTATCCGAAATAATTCCTTTTGCTTTTTTTACTGTTGCCTTATTTACTGTTATAACTGGTTGAAATTTTCATAATTTTTCATATCCAATTGTTTCTGGAACAATTGCTAATCTAAATGTTATTTGTTCTTTTGGTATGATGAATCATTTTAAGTCATCAAACTCAAGTGTTCCAGTTGAAGGAGACTCTAAATCAAAATCGTTTGAACGAATTCTTTTTATTTCTTTTCATTCTACATATAAAACTGCTTCTTTAAATGAATATTTAAAGTTACTTAAATCATTAGAATTAATGTCAAAATGTAATGATTCAATATCAATTTCTTCAATATTAGCAACCATTGATCCATCGTAAACATATGATTCTTCTCCAGCTAAAATTGTTCTTAATTTATCATCATCAAATTTATCAGTAAAACCAGGATATAAACCTTTTTTTGTATAATCTTTAGGTTTAGTTTCAGTGTTTGTATTTTCTTCTGAATTGTTATTATTTGTTTCTTTATCTTTAACTTTATCTTTTTCAATTTGTTCGTTAATAAGGATTAGTAATTTTTCAGAAACAATTACATCAAAATATTCAAGAATTGCTACGATTTGTTTTGATTTCCTTGTATTAAGTTTTTTATAACTTTTTATTGATTGAGGAAGAGATGTTTCAATACTTTTTAAAACTTTTTCGTTTTTAGCATATTTTAAAGCTAATTTATCAAGCGCTCTTTTATATTTCCATCATTTATTTATTTTTAATAAATTTTGCGTAATGATAATTTTATCACTTGATGTATATTCATTCGCATATGATATATTTGTAACTCATAATAGTCCGATACAAATAATCAATGAAATTAATTTTTTCATATAGTTT